>SLBU01000188.1 GCA_007126175.1 Kiritimatiellia bacterium | reverse complement strand
ATAATGGCGTGCTCGGGCGCGCCGCCGTACCGTCCGGTGCCTCCACGGGCGAAAATGAAGCTGTGGAACTGCGCGACGGGAATGCCAAACGCTACCTCGGGAAAGGCGTCCTCAAAGCCGTAAATAACGTAAACGAAGTCATCGCACCAGAACTGCTCGGTTTTGATGTCACCGACCAGGTCGGCATCGACAAAACCTTGATCGAGCTCGACGGCACCGAAACCAAGAAAAAACTCGGTGCCAATGCGATGCTTGCCGTTTCGATGGCGGCGGCAAAGGCAGCGGCAGACTATACGGGGCTCCCGCTCTTTCGCTATCTCGGCGGGGCTAACGCCAAGGTTTTGCCCGTCCCCATGATGAATGTTCTCAACGGCGGCGCACACAGTGATGCACCCGTCGACATCCAGGAATTCATGATTATGCCCAAGGGTGCCAAAAGCTTTTCCGAAGCCCTCCGCATGGGTGCCGAAACCTTTCATGCGCTCAAAGCCGTACTCAAAGGGATGAAAATGTCCACCAATGTAGGTGACGAAGGCGGCTTCGCCCCCGAACTCAAAAGTAACGAGCAAGCGCTCGAAGTGCTCATCATGGCCATCGAGAAGGCAGGCTACAAACCCGGCAAGGATATCTTTATTGCGCTAGACGCCGCTTCGAGCGAATTCTACGTAAAGAGCAGCAAGAAGTATCACTTCAAGAAGAGCGATGGCTCCAAAAAATCAGCGGATGAAATGGTGGCCTTCTATGCCGACTGGTGCTCCAAGTATCCGATCATCAGCATCGAGGACGGTATGGACGAGGGCGACTGGACCGGATGGAAGAAGCTCACCGAGGCACTCGGAGATAAAATCCAGCTCGTTGGCGATGATCTCTTCGTGACCAACACGAAATTCCTCAAGAAGGGCATCGATACCGGTACCGCGAATTCGATCCTGATCAAGGTCAACCAGATCGGGACACTAACCGAAACGCTCGAAGCGATCCAGATGGCGACCCGCGCAGGCTACACCTCCGTCGTGAGTCATCGTTCCGGTGAAACCGAGGATTCGACCATCGCGGATATCGCTGTGGCAACCAACGCTGGCCAAATCAAGACCGGTTCCCTCTCCCGGACGGACCGCGTTTGCAAATACAACCAGCTCCTCCGCATCGAGGAAATGCTCGGGGCCGATGCCATTTATGGCGGCGTCATCTAAGGATTGCCAGCAACAATCAGCAAGGGCCGGCAGGAACATCCTGCCGGCCCTTTTTTATGGCGCAATCTGAAACCGGACCTCACCAAAAACGGGACTCTGTATGTGCCCCGCCCGGTACGCGACCGCACGCAATACATGCAAGCCTGGCGGCAATTCCATTGGATCCAAAACAAACGAGGTTCCCTCCCCCACAACGCGCCCATTGATCAAATACAGGAAACGGGCGTAATGCGTCCCACGGGGGGCTTGGATATGGATATCTATGCTACGCGCCGCCGCAACCACCTCCCCCTCCTCGAGCCCGCCAATGCGCAGGTGCGCCGCAGGTGCCCATGGTGCCGTTAACGGATCCCCAAGCAAAAATGTTTGCAGCGGTGTTCGTAACGACAAATAGAAACTTTCAAGCAACGTGGCACCAGATCGATAATGCACATAAAACCGGGCATGCGGGAATTTGGCCCAAACCGCATAGGGCTCCGTGACTGTCCCCGCTGTTCCGGATACCCCGGCCGCAATCCAACGACTGATTTTGGTTTGCGTTTCCAAGTCGAAAGTAGCCCCGAAACTCGTAAGATGCTCCCCGACGGCACCTGGCAGAAACACCCCCATACTGGACGGATCGACCTCCCGTGCCCCCAGCATGACACCGAGAACGGCAGGTGCACCAACGGGCACTTTGTTGGTTATGACCGCTTCCACTCCCATGCGCTGCAACATGGCCACCACTGGCGCAAACTGCCACGCGCGAACGCGCGATCGTATTTCATCCTCATGCTCGACAAAGTACACCGTGCCGGAGGGTGCGCTCGCATCCGCGGACCGGCTACGCGCCAGCATCGCCAGCACCTCCTCTTCGCGATTCCCGCGCGGGCCGATATAGCCCAATGCCATCGAGGGGATCGGCATCTCAGCCCCTAAGACCTGTGAGGCAGGAAACAAGGAGTGCGACAACCGCATCCCACTATTGGGCGCAGATGGCCCCGCAAATAACGGCGATTCATATTCCGCCTTGGCAATGGCCTCGCGCGACGGGAGTTGATTGCGCACAAACGTCAGACCTTGCACGGATACAGGCGGATCCCCATCCACGCGGTACGGAAGGTGTGTCGAAAACACCCACCCCAAAACATGCTCCAAACCGCGAAGACGGATGGCCGTCTGCACCGGTTCCCAGATCTGGCGTGTGTAATTCTCGCGAGAGATCGATACATAATCCCCAGCATCATCAGGAGGAACCGATACCAATATCAGATTTTGCCGCGGGACACTTCGTTCTCGTATATAGGTCTGAGCAATCCGTACAGAGGCAGGCTCATGGCGATTCGCGAGCACCAGCAGTTCATGCGGCGCAAGCCCTGCTGCCGATATGGCCCCTAGCCATGAGAACAAAACACCCAATCCAACCTTAGAATAACTCCGGCGCACGTAACTTCTGCGCAAAGGCCCTGAACTCATATTTTTCATAGAATGCCTGTAGAGTAGAAACCGGCTCGCGTGTACATGCTAACGCATCAAAATCCGGCAAACCATCAATTTCCGTGTCGAGCAATACCATCTGGCGATTACGCTGCACGACCTCACGATGCTGTGCAAGTGCCTGCCGTAGGTTCTCGCGTGTAACCTGATCAAGATGCAGGTAGATTTCTTCCAGCGAACCGAACTGCTGCAGCAACGCGGCCGCGGTCTTTGGACCCACCCCAGGCACCCCGCCGATATTATCAGCCGTATCTCCCGTAAGTGCCAGCCAATCCGGAATCTGTTCCGGACCCACTCCCGTCTTGACCTTTACGCCTGCGGGATCGAGACAAACTGCTTGCCCTGACAACGGAATGATCGATACACGCTCGCTCACCAACTGGAACAGGTCCTTATCGGAGGTGCCGATAAGGACACGACCCGATGCCCGCGCAGCCAATGTCGCGATCACATCGTCTGCCTCCACTGCATCCTGACAAAAGCACGGAATCGCAGCAGCCGTCAGATATTCCTGCATGATGGGAAGCTGTGCCCGCAAATCATCAGGCATCGGTTTGCGCTGCGCCTTGTATTCCGGAACCAAAGACAACCGATTCGCCGGCAACCCGCCATCGAAAGCCACCGCGATATGCGTAGGCATAAACTGCGAACGAAACTGCTGTAGTAGCCGTATCAGACCAAAAACCGCATGTACCGGAACCCCGCTCTGCGTGGTCATCGGCCGTATACCATGAAAAAAACGATACGCCGCTGCATGCCCATCTATCAGCAAGAGGCTTGTCGCGGCACCTGACATCGTTACTCTTCGACGCCGACAATGCGCTCGGCAATGCTTTGATCAATACCCAGTCGCTCCCGGTCCAGAGGGCGACCCGCCGGATCGACCAGTCTAGCCGTAACAAAGATCAGCAGATTGCGCTTCTCGCTGTAGTCATATTTACTCCGGAACAAGCGCCCGAACACAGGTATGTCCCCCAGCAAAGGTACGCGATCATCTACCGAATTACGCACTTCGGTGATCATCCCCCCCATCACAACCGTAGCCCCATTATAAATCAACAGATTCGTCCGCAACGAGCGCGTATGAAAAAACGGCTGTTCCATGTTCAAGACTTGCTCGACGGGATTCCCATTGGGGTCAAACGACGTATAGGTGGAACCGTAATTGCGCCAGGTCGGCTCTGAAACCACCTCGGGCGATAGCAACAAATTGATCATTTGGCCTTCCGGGCTCACTTCCGGTAAGACCTCAAGGATTACACCAACTTCACGCGTCTGGAAATCCAATGGGGT
>SLBU01000192.1 GCA_007126175.1 Kiritimatiellia bacterium | reverse complement strand
GGCGATCAGATTGTTTCACCCGCGATAGCAGGCTGGGGCTTTCGATTTTTGACTGTCCTGACGGTGACGACGGGAACGATGTTAATGATGTGGTTGGGCGAGCAGATTACCGATCGGGGTATCGGGAATGGTATTTCGCTGGTCATCACAATCAATATCATCAGTGATTTGCCCGCAGCGATTGGTCAGGCGGTTGGGTTGTTTACGCCCGTGGCCGGTCAGGCTACGCATGGTCCTTTTGAGTTAACGGGGCTCTTGGCGATGGTGTTTCTTGTGACGGCTGCCACGGTGCTGCTGACTGAGGGCGTTCGTAAGATTCCGATCCATACGACCCGCCGGGTTGTTGGCACGAAAGTGTATGGAGGACAGAATACCTACATGCCATTGCGTGTGAACTATTCGGGCGTGATGCCGATCATCTTTGCATCCGCGATTATTATATTTCCCGCTGCGTTGTTGATGCGGATTCCGGCAACGCGTGGCATTGGTGCCATGCTGCAAGGCGGTCAACCATTGTATCTCCTTGTGTTCGGGTTGATGATTCTGTTCTTTTCCTATTTCTGGGTTGCGACGCAGTTCAACCCGTTGCAGATTGCGGATGATTTGAAGAAGAGTGGTGGTTATGTTCCCGGGGTGCGGCCGGGACGCCCAACGGCAGATTTTCTGGACAATACGATGACGCGGTTGACGCTGGCGGGAGCCTTGTTTTTGACGGCGATTGCGGTACTGCCGGATTTGCTGGCACAGTATTTCCGTGTGCCGGTGATGGTTTCGCGTTTCCTGGGTGGAACGAGCTTGTTAATTATGGTTGGCGTGATTCTGGATACGGTACGGCAGATCGAGTCTCATCTTGTAATGCACCATTATGATGGTTTTCTAGAGCGCGGCAGTCGCATTCGCGGTCGGCGGGCCTGAGGTGTGTTGCCAGGTATAGACGGGATCATGCATGATCGTATTGAAACAAGTTCCCGAGATCAATGCCATGCGTGCAAGTGGGCATCTTGCGGGGACAGTAAGGGACAAGGTTGCTGCGGCTGTGGCACCCGGGGTAACCACAGCAGAAATTGCTGATTATGCAGGAGATTTGATTGAGGCGGCGGGCGCAACTTGCGCGTTTCTGGGGTATCGCGGTTTTCCTGGCAAGATTTGCATTTCCGTCAACGAGGAGGTTGTGCACGGCATTCCGGGGCCACGTGTGATTGCGATGGGGGATGTTGTAAGTCTGGATTTTGGCGTATATCTGGACGGTTTTTATGGCGACACGGCGACAACAGTTTTGGTTGGGGTGACAGATACGGATGTGATCCGCATGGTGCGGGTAGCTGAGAAGTCCTTGTATGTAGGGTTGGAGAAGGCGGTCGTAGGGGGCCGACTGTCAGACGTTTCGCATGCCATCCAGCGGACCGTGGAGATGGCGGGTTTTACGGTTGTACGGGATTTTGTGGGGCATGGGATTGGGCGGGCATTGCATGAAGATCCGCAGGTCCCGAATTATGGCCGGGCCGGTCGCGGGCCGGTGTTGAAGGAAGGTATGACGCTTGCTGTCGAGCCAATGGTGAATCAAGGTAAGGCAGCCACACGGGTTTTGTCGGACGGATGGACGGTGGTGGCACGGGATCGGAAAGTATCGGCACATTTTGAACATACCATTGCCATTGGGGCTGATGGCGTAGAGATTCTGACGAAGGGGTAAGTTTTTTGTAGACGGATTGGATTAGATTGGTTAGTTTATCTAGCTTTTTGAAGACAGGTAGAGGGTTTAGTCATGAAAGTAAGAGCTTCAGTTCGAAAGATGTGCGAGCAATGCCGCGTAATTAAGCGCCGGGGTGTTGTTCGTGTGATATGCACGAATCCACGGCACAAGCAGCGCCAAGGTTGATTTTTGCAGGTTAGCGTAGGAAACATAGCGTGGTAAGGAGCAGTTGGTATGCCCAGAGTTCTAGGTGTTGATATACCGGGTCGGAAGCAGATTTTATACTCGTTGCGGTACCTGTACGGGGTCGGCCCGACGGTGTCTGCTGAAATTGTGGCCAAGGCGGGGTTAGAGCCTACGAAAAAGGCGGATGATCTTACGTCCGATGAGTTGCGTCGGTTGATCGATGTGATCCAGAATGAGTATCGTGTTGAAGGTGATATGCGGCGTGAAGTGACGGGAAACATCCGTCGTTTGATCAGTATTGGCAGTTACCGCGGGCTGCGCCATCGGCGTGGTTTGCCGGTGCGCGGGCAACGTACAAGTACGAATGCGCGTACCCGCAAGGGGCCACGGCGGACGGTAGGAGCCGTACGTGGCAAGGATGCCCGTGCTGCAGCAAAGAAATAGAGATCTAGGTTTGGCGTAAAGGGTTCTGAAGGAGATCAAGCATGGCTGAAGAGATGGAAAAAGAAGTGGCGGATGTCGCTGTTGCAGGAGAGACCGCGCGTGCGGATGACCCGCTGGCAGATCCTGCGGTCGTGGCAGAGCCAGTTAAGCGTGCGAAGCTTAAGGGGCGCGGGATACCTGTGGGGATTGCACATGTGCGTGCAAGTTTCAATAATACACAAGTTGCGATAAGCGACCCCAAGGGGGGCGTGATTTCCTGGAGCAGTGCTGGCCGTGCGGGTTTCAAGGGTTCCCGTAAGAGCACGGCTTTTGCCGCAACGCTGGTGGCCCAGGAAGCCGGTCGGGTAGCCGCTTCCAAGGGGATGCACGAGGTGGAAGTGCGTTTGCAGGGTGCAGGTGCTGGGCGTGAGAGCGCGGTGCGCGGTTTGCAGTCGGCGGGTTTGAGTGTGACGTCGATTCAAGACATCACGCCCGTGCCCCACAATGGCTGCCGTGCACGGAAACGTCGCCGGGTTTGATGCTACGCGTGGTGGTCTAGAAGATATTAGTATTCACACAATGATGACCGTCACTCTGACGGTTATAAAGAAGAGGAAACAGCGATGCCCATACGAGTCAGCAGGTTTGAGAAACCAAATCAGGTGGTGCGGGACGATAAGACGGCGACGGCCGAGTATGCTCAGTTTATAGCTGAGCCATTTGAAATTGGTTATGCACGGACAATCGGCAATTCGTTGCGCCGGGTGTTATTATCCTCGATTGAGGGGGTTGCGATCACGGCGGTGCGTATTGAGGGTGCCGATCATGAGTTCTGTGCGATTGATGGCGTTCTTGAGGATGTCACGGATATTATTCTGAATCTCAAAAAAGTGTTGGTGCAGACTGAGGTACGAGAAATGCGGACCTTGCATTTGTCGGTGAGCGGGCCGGGGGCAGTGACGGCGGGCGATATTCAGATCGGGGATTATGGTACGATCTTGAACCCGGACTTGCACATTGCCACGATTTCGGATGCGAAGACGCTCTCTATGGAATTGACATTTGAGGTTGGTCGCGGATACCGCCCTTCCGAGTTAAGTAAGAAGGCGCAGCAGGAGATCGGGCTGATCCCGGTGGATGCGGCTTTTTCGCCGGTACGGCGGGTAAACTTCGAGACCGGAAATACGCGTGTTGGGCAACGCACGGATTATGACAAATTGATTCTTGATGTGTGGACGGATGGTCGCGTGCGCCCGGATGAGGCGCTGCGGTTGTCCGCGGCGATTCTAGCGCATCATCTCGATGTTTTTATGGAATACGACGACAAGGAAATCGAGTTTGAAGAAGGCACGGAAGTAGAGAGTTCGTCGCAAGAAGAGATGCGTCGGAAGCTCAACATGAGTGTGAATGAAATTGAGCTGAGTGTACGTGCTGCCAACTGCTTGAACAATGCCAATATTACAACGGTTGGTGAGCTGGCGATGAAGACGGAGCAGGATATGCTCAAGTATCGGAACTTTGGCAAGAAGTCGCTGAATGAGATCAAGGCGAAACTGGAAGAGCTGGGATTGGGGTTGGGTGTAGCCATTGATCCGTCCCTGCTGGAAAACGTGAAATAAGCAGGAGAATTCTCGATGAGGCATCAAAAACAAAGTGTTAAGCTGGGGCGCAG
>SLBU01000068.1 GCA_007126175.1 Kiritimatiellia bacterium | reverse complement strand
TCGGTCGGTCGGTCGGTCGGTCGGTCGGTCGGTCGGTCGGTCGGTCGGTCGGTCGGTCGGTCGGTCGGTCGGTCGGTCGGTCGGTCGGTCGGTCATGAGAAATTCACCTTTGTTATGAAGCACATTTAATGTGGGAAATAAAAAATCGTGCCGGCCGCGTCAAGCACTATTTACACTTTTTTGCGGTTTTATAGCGGCTTGCATGTTGGAGCCACTCCGTGCCCACCCTCACACAAGCTGCGCATTCATTGGGCAGGATGATCGAGCAAGACAGGAGAAAGCCCTCTGGCAGCGAGGTTCTGGAAACACATATCCTTGCAATTATACTTGCGCTGGATTTGGTAGGGTTCAGCTTCTCAATTTTCTGGCACAAATCCGGCGAGACACTGTTCGATGGTGTCCAGATCGGCAAGGCGGCCCGTGGCCACATACCCGCAGGCTAGATCACCTTGTCCGACATCGATAATCGTTGCGCCGCGTTCGCGCAATACCCGTAGATTTTCCTGCGTGGCAGGATGGTTCCACATGCGGTCATTCATGGCTGGCGCAACCACAAGCGGAGCTTGCATGGCAAGTGCCGAGCACGTCAGCAAATCGTCGGCAATACCATGCGCCAGCTTGGCCATCACATTGGCCGTGCAAGGGGCTACACAAAAAACATCCGGCCACTCGCCCAGCGTAATATGATCCGGACGCCATTCCTCGCTCTCCGGAAACATTTCCAGATACACCGGATTGCGCGAAAGCGAACGAAACGTCAGCGGCGTGACGAACTTCGTCGCGCCCTCCGTCATTACCACTTTCACTTCCCACGCGCGCCCGATAAACCGCCGCACCAATTCAGCCGCCTTGTAGCAGGCAATCGACCCCGTCACACCCAACAGCACTTTCATGTGGATTGCTCCTTGTCTATGATACCCAACAATGCCTCTATCGCCCGATCAAAATCATCATTGATCATCGTATAACGATAATCGGGAGCTGCCGCCAGTTCGCGCTGCGCATTGGTCAACCGCTTCTCAATCACATCCGGCGCATCTTCGCCGCGCTGCTCCAGACGACGGCGCAACTCATCCATCGAAGAAACCTGCACAAAAATATCCACAAACCCTTTTCGAATCACATGGCCCTCTGGAAGATCTGCCAGCCGCTCCCGAAATTGTTGTGCCCCTTGCACGTCGATATCCAGCACAATGCTATAGCCCCCCCGCATCGCTTCTTCAACCGTTTGGCGCAGCGTTCCATACCAATTACCATGTACTTGCGCATATTCCAGAAAATCCCCCGCCTCAACCCGCCGTCGAAACTCCGCTTCCGACATAAAATGATAGCTCTTTCCATCGACTTCCCCACCGCGCGGGGCCCGCGTGGTGCACGATACAGAATATACTACGTCAGGCCGACGCGCCAGAAGCTCCCGGCATAGCGAACTCTTGCCGGCTCCCGATGCCGCCGAAAGCACAATCAACAATGGTTTGCGACTACTCGACATTCTGCACCTGCTCCCGTAACGCCTCAAGCTGCGACTTCAGTTCCACAACCCAGCGCGCAATGTGCGCATCATTCGCTTTCGACCCCATCGTATTGATCTCGCGCAACATCTCCTGGCACAAAAACTCCAAGGTGCGGCCTACTGCATCCTTGTTATGTAACTGCGAGAAAGCCTGTTCGATATGGCTATCGAGCCGTACCAGTTCCTCGGAAATATCACATTTATCGGCAAATAGCGCAACCTCACGCGCAATCGCATCGCGCAACCCATCATCCGCTTTCAAATCTACCAGGGATGCCGTGCGCTTTTGCAATATCGAACGGTAATGCGCCACAACCAACGGGGCACGTTTTTGCACCTTGACGTTCAAACGCCCCATAACCGTCAAACGCTTCGAAATATCGCGAGCCAGACTCGCCCCCTCTACCGTGCGCATCTCCACAAAACCCGCCATGGCTTGCTTGAGCGCGTCGCGCACAATCGGCCAAACCGTCGCCGAATCCGGATCTCCCGCCCCCGCAACTTGCATCACCCCCGGCATCCGAAGCAATTCAGCCGTTCCCAACGTATCGGGCACCTTGCATTGCACGACCAGTGCACGTGAAGCATCCGCATATGCTTTGGCACAAGCCGCATCCAGTACCGGTAATGCAGCCCCACCCGCTGTGCGATCCACTTGCAGCGATACAGTCAAACCACCACGTGCCACGCTACCTCGGATATATTTTGTAATCTGCGGTTCAAGTACGGCCAATGCCCGCAAGCCATTCAGCCGCAAATCAAATTGCTTGCGATTCACAGCACTCACTTCAACCGTCACCGTATACCCCGAACGCGTTGCCAAACCACGCCCAAAGCCCGTCATACTATTAATACTCATGATCCCCCTAACGCCTAATCCCCCGCGTCCTGCTGGGCCTGCTGCTTGAGCCAGGCATCAATAAACATCTGAATATCGCCATCGAGCACCTTGGATGCATTCGAGGTTTCCACTCCGCAACGATGATCCTTGACCATCGTATACGGCTGCAGCACATACGAACGAATCTGGCTGCCCCAGGCAATCTCCCCCTTCGAACCATAGAACCGCTCCATATCCTTACGCTTCTCATCCTGCTGGATCTCGTAGAGTTTGGCACGCAACATATTCATCGCCTTTTCACGGTTCATGTGCTGGGAACGTTCGGCCTGGCAAGCCACAACCACGCCCGTCGGCACATGCGTGATGCGTATCGCAGAATCCGTCGTGTTCACATGCTGCCCGCCCGCACCACTGGCTCGATACGTATCGATGCGCAGATCGCCCTCATTGAGCTCGATATCAACATCATCATCCAGCTCGGCAACTACATCCACCGCAGCAAAAGAGGTATGCCGGCGCTTGTTCGAATCAAATGGACTGATACGCACAAGCCGATGCACCCCACGCTCGGCTTTCATGTTCCCAAACGCAAAGCCCCCCGTAAACTGCACCGTGGCCCGCTTAATGCCCGCCTCATCGCCCCCTTGTAATTCCAGGATAACCGGCGACCAGTCCTGCGCCTCCGCGTACCGGACATACATCCGCAGCAGCATATCGGCCCAGTCACACGACTCTGTCCCGCCCGCACCCGCATGAATCGTAACGTAAGCATTATTGGCATCAAACCGCTCGCTCAGTAGCGACTGCATCTCAAGACGTTCAAACTGCTGCTCCGCCTCATCAAGCCCCGCGGCCGCTTCCGCCAGCGCCTTTTGCCGCTGCGCCGCATCCGCCTCATCAGACGCCAACTCTTGCAAAAGCTCCGCCTCCTCCAGCAACGCCATAATACGGTTGAACGGATTCAAAATCGCCCGTTGCAGATTCGTATCCGCAATCACTTTGCGCGCCTTCACCGGATTTTCCCAGAAATCCGGGGCACTACTCTGCTGCTCCAGAACAGCTACAATCTCTTCACGGCTTGCAACGTCAAAGATACCCCCGCATCTCATTCACACGTGCCTGCATCTTCGATAACCGTTCATCCAAATTCTCAATCATCATTCATACTCCTATAAAGCCCGTCAGACTAACGCCGTTTTTTTCTGCGTGCAGCAAATACACGACCAAACAACAATAACGTACCAAGCGCACAAGGAATGGCAAGCAGCCAATCGCCATCTTCTTGGTGAGGGCGCGGGTGTGCGTTTCTCGTTTGTAAGCTGTAACTTCCATTGTAACCACAATATGTTGTGGTTTACTCATCCGGATATGCCCGCAGCCGCCGGGACTTCTACCAGGAACACAACCGTCCGAGGGAGCTTTGGTTCAAGGTACTGGACCGTCAGCCCAATTCCCCGAGACTCGATACCCGTCACCGAGAAACGCACACCCGTGACTCCCCCCTCACGACTCATTGTTTTTTATTGGCAGGGTTGGTCATTGCTGTTAATATGTTCAATGTGAATTGAATATTGAGGCGCAGTCGGCGATGCAGGGTGCATAATCGACGATGCGCGAGCGCGCCAAAAAGTGGAGAATCCGCTGGCTTTACCCACAAAAAACACAGAGATTGGGAGATGGTTCTTCTTTGTGCGCGATATGTTTCCCGACTCTCAAGAGGTCGGAAT
>SLBU01000021.1 GCA_007126175.1 Kiritimatiellia bacterium | reverse complement strand
GGGCCTCCGACGATGTGGTCTGGTTACGGATGCGCATTGACGGTATCGTGCCGGAAGCGCTTCGGTTTGGGTATGGCATGTTCCTGCCCTCGGGGCGTCGTGATCAGATTCTGCTGTTGCGTGCGCATCCCGACGGTGGCAACGAAAACGGTGCTCGCGAACAAGTCCCCTTACAGGTTGAGCGCGCTGTTGGCGATGAACTGGATTAATGTTTCTCGCGATGTATAACACCAGACAACTGCCAGAAAGAAGATTACGTAGCGTAGCAGGCCAAACACGCGTTCGTAGATGTAGCGTCGCCAGCACATCCTATGATAGGCTGTTCGGTTCATTATGATCACGTCTAGTGCAGTCATCTGTATCTGTCTCCATCATGGGCGCATGCCCTGTTTCCATAATTTACGCTGCTATGGGTATACACCGCAGTAAGCATGCCAACCGCCAAAAATATGCGAAAAGGATGTTTTGTGACGTCTGTATTCGCAAATATGAGAAAACCCCCAACAAAAGGCTCCTTTGTTGCTTTCTCGTTTGTGAGAATTTCGAGATTAGGATTGCTTGGGGTGTTGCGAAGTCCTACGGTTACGGGCCATGCACATTGTTTGGCAATGTGCGATCGCATAAGCGTAACGCGTAAAGAGGAATGAGGATATGAAGAGATATGTATGTATTTTGGCGGGGGGACGTGGGGAACGTTTCTGGCCGATGAGTACGTGGTCGCGTCCGAAGCAGGTTTTGGCGTTGTCGAGCGAGAAGCCGATGCTGGCGGAGGCGGTGGATCGGGTTGCGGCGTTGGTGCCGCCAGAGCAGGTACTGGTGATTACGAATGCGGCATTGGTGGAGGCGTGCCGGTCGGCGATTCCGCAGGTGCCGGCGGAAAATGTCATTGGTGAGCCTTACGGGCGGGATACGGCAGCGGCCTGTGCTTTGGCGGGGGCGATCGTGGCGAAGCGGAGTCCGGATGGTGTGTTGGCGATGTTGACGGCAGACCATGTGATGCGGGATGGGGCGCGTTTTCGTGCGGTGTTGGGGGCCTCATATGAGAAAGCGCTACGCGAGCCGGTGATTGTTACGCTTGGGATCACGCCGGATTTCGCGAGTACGGGCTTCGGGTATATCGAGTGCGGGGAGGGGTCGAGTGAGAATGGTGTGGTATTTCGAGCGGCGAAGCGTTTTGTGGAAAAGCCGGATCGGGAGACGGCGGAGCGTTACGTGGAGTCGGGGCGGTACCTTTGGAATGGGGGGATGTTTATCTGGCGGGTACAGACGCTACAGGCTGCCTTGGATCGGCATGTGCCTGTTCTAGGAGAGATGGCACGTGCGTTGGTGCCTGCCGTTGATACGCCAGCCTTTGCCGAAGCGCTACGGAATGCCTATGAACCGCTGGGGCGGATCTCGATTGATTATGCCGTGATGGAGAAGGCATCCAATATTGTGACGGCGGAGAGTGCGTTCGGTTGGATGGATGTAGGGACGTGGGCGGCATTGGAACGGTTGCATGAGAAGGATGCACAAAACAACACACTGCTGGGGATGTGCGAGGCGCTGGATAGTACAGGAAACATTGTGGTGAGCCAGGATCGTTTGACGGCTCTGATTGGGGTTGAGGATCTGGTGGTGGTACATTCGGGGGATGCGACGCTGATATGTTCGAAAAAGCGTTCGGAGGACGTGAAGCAGTTGGTGCAGGCGTTGTCGGAGCGCGGGGATTGCGACACCTATTTATAAGAGCGTGGTATGAGCCGATATCGATTTACGGTTGCCTATGACGGGACGGGCTATGCGGGGTGGCAGATCCAGCCGGGCCAGACGACGATCCAGCTGGTTTTGCAGGATGCGTTCTGTGGGATAAGCGGTACCGACGGGGTCAAGGTACACGGCAGTGGGCGAACGGATGCGGGGGTACACGCGGCGGGGCAGGTGATTCATGTGGACCTGTCGCGCGAGCTGCCCCCGACCACCTTTGTTCGTGCGATGAATACGCGGTTGCCGGCAGATATCCGGATTCTGGATGGGGCCGTTGTGGAGGCTGGGTTTCATGCCCGGAAGTCTGCGACGGGCAAGGAGTATCGCTATTTTATCTATCAGGGTACGGTTCTGCCCCCGCATGTACGGTTGTATCGTGCCCATGTGCAAAAGCAACTGGATGTGGATGCGATGCGGCAGGCCCTGGATATTCTTGTGGGGCAGCATGATTTTGCGGCATTCAGTGCGAATCCGGACCGTGAGGTCGAGACGACGGTGCGTACGATCTTTGATGCGTATCTGGAGGTTGATGGTTCGGATATCATGCTATCGCTGCGGGGGAATGGTTTTCTGTACAAAATGGTGCGCAGTATCGTGGGGTGGTTGATCCGGGTTGGCCGTGGCGATGTGCTGGTCGGAGACACACAGGCCGTGTTGGATTCGCGCGTGCGGACAGCGGCCGTGCCAACGGCAGCGCCGCAAGGCCTGTTTTTGTGGCGGGTGGCGTATTGACCTTGGCGATTGTACGGCGGAAAATGCAAGTGACAATCGTCGGGTTCCGGTCTAGTATCGAAACCATACGTTTTGCGTGGGAGTTACAAGAACGGAGTTTGGAATATGCATAACAAGCCTTTGACGGAAACCATGGAATGGCGCCAACTGGTGGGGCAAGCGTCGGTATGTAAGAATGAATCATTGCGGGGGTTATTTGCGGCAGATGCATCCCGCGCTGAAGCGATGCATCTGGAGGCTTGCGGCCTTTACCTGGATTATTCGAAGAACCTGATCGATGCGAAAACGTTGGGGTTGTTGCTGGCATTGGCCGCGTCGCGTGGGGTGTCTGAGGCGGCGGCGCGGATGTTCCGGGGGGATCGGATCAACGAAACCGAGAATCGGGCGGTATTGCATACCGCCTTACGGGAGCGGCGGGATCTTGCGATTCATGTGGATGGCGAGGATGTGATGCCCGCTGTGCGTGCTGTGCTGGCACAGATGGGGCATTTTACGGATGCGGTGCGTACAGGCGCGTGGCTGGGGTTTACGGGAAAACGGATCCGCAATGTGATTAATATCGGCATTGGAGGGTCTGATCTGGGACCGGCCATGGCCTACGAGGCATTGAAGCCCTATTCGCAGCGGGATTTGCATGTGCAATTTGTGTCGAATGTGGATGGCACGCACTTGGCTGAGGCCGTGCAGGGGCTTGATCCAGCCGAAACCCTTTTTGTGGTAGTTTCCAAGACCTTTACCACACAGGAGACCATGACCAATGCGCAAAGTGCGCGCGCGTGGCTTCTGGAGGCGCTTGGGGATGACGCTGCCGTGGCGCGCCATTTTGTGGCGGTATCGACGAATACGGATGCGGTGGCTGCCTTTGGCATTGATCCCGCGAATATGTTTGTATTCTGGGATTGGGTTGGGGGGCGTTATTCGATGTGTTCGGCTGTTGGGCTAACGTTGATGCTGGCCATTGGCAAGGAGAATTTTGGTCGGATGCTAGATGGTTTTCATGCGATGGATCGTCATTTTGCCGAGGCGCCCTTGGCGGAGAATATGCCTGTGTTGCTTGCGGTGTTGGGGGTATGGTACAACAATTTTCTGGGTGCGCAGACGCATGCGGTGTTACCGTATGACCAGTATCTTTCGCGATTTACGGCCCATTTACAGCAGATGGATATGGAGAGCAATGGAAAATATGTGGATCAGGGGGGTGTGAGTGTAGGATGGCAGACGGGGCCCGTGATTTGGGGCGAGCCTGGTACGAACGGGCAGCATGCATTCTACCAATTGATACATCAGGGAACCAAACTGATCCCGGCCGACTTCATTGGGTTTTGTCACAGTCACCATGTGATCGCCGATCATCATGAGAAGCTATTGGCGAATTTTATTGCCCAGACCGAGGCCTTGGCCTTTGGCAAGCCCCGTGCTGAGGTGGAACGCGAGGGGGTGCAGGGGCCTTTGGTGCCACACAAGGTGTTTCCGGGAAACCACCCGACGAATACGATTCTGGCAGATTTGCTGACGCCGGAGATTCTTGGTTCCCTTACTGCCTTGTATGAGCACAAGGTGTTTGTGCAGGGGGTAATCTGGAATGTGTTTTCCTTTGATCAATGGGG
>SLBU01000086.1 GCA_007126175.1 Kiritimatiellia bacterium | reverse complement strand
TCGCCCCCGGCGGCTTTTTCGGCATCGATGAAGGGGGTGAGGTAGGCAACGGCTTGTTTCATGACCCGCGCACTTTTGACGACTTGGGGCAGGAACATTTTGCCAGCGCCAAAGCGTTCTCCAACGATGTTCATGCCATCCATCAGAGGCCCTTCAATGACATGGAGGGCCGCCGGCAACTTTTGGCGGGCTTCCTCGACGTCGGGTTCGATATAGGCGGTAATCCCTTTGATCAGGGCATGGGAGAGTCGTTCCTCGACGGGGGCCTCGCGCCAGGCCAGATCTTCTTCGCGGGTGGTTCCCCGCCCGGCATATTTTTCGGCCAGTTCGAGCATGCGGTCGGTGGCGTCGGCGGTACGGTTGAGTACGAGATTTTCGACTGCATCGCGGAGTTCGGCAGGGAGTTCATCGTAGTCGGCGAGCTGGCCTGCATTGACGATACCCATGCTCATGCCGGCCTGCACGGCATGGTAGAGGAAGACGGCATGGATGGCTTCGCGCACTTGCTCCATGCCGCGGAAGGAGAAGCTGACGTTGCTGACGCCTCCTGAGACTTTGGCATGCGGCAGGTTCTCGCGGATCCAGCGTGTGGCCTGGATGAAGTCCACGGCATAGTTGCGATGCTCCTCAATGCCGGTGCCGATCGCAAATACATTGGGGTCGAAGATGATGTCTTCGGGGGCAAAGCCGAGTTGGGTCGTGAGCAGGTCGTAGGAGCGCTTGCAGATGGAGGTTTTGCGGGCTTCGGTGTCGGCCTGGCCTTTTTCGTCGAAGGCCATCACGATGGCGGCGGCGCCGAAGTCCTGCACGATGCGTGCATGCGCGAGAAAGGCCTCTTCGCCCTCTTTCAGGGAGATGGAGTTGACAATGGCCTTGCCCTGCACGCAGCGCAGCCCGGCTTCGATGACGGAGAACTTGCTGGAATCGATCATGATGGGGACACGGGAGATATCGGGTTCGGTGGCCACCAGTTTGAGAAAGCGCTCCATTTCCGCGGCGCTATCGAGCATGGCTTCGTCGATATTGATATCGATGATCTGGGCACCATTTTCGACTTGCTGGAGGGCGACGGCGAGGGCTTCCTCGTGGTTGCCTTCGCGGATGAGGCGTGCGAACATGCGGCTGCCGGTGACGTTGGTGCGTTCGCCGACATTGACGAAGCCCGTGTGTGCAGCAACTTCGAGGGGTTCGAGCCCGGATAGGCGCATGGTATGGGGATCATCCGGGATGTGGCGCGGGGGGTGCTTGTGGCAGGCTGCCACGATGGCTTGCAGGTGTGCTGCGGTTGTGCCGCAGCAACCACCGACGATATTGAGGAGTCCATCGGCCGCCATCTGGCCGATGACTTCGGCCATGTGTTCGGGGGTATCATCATATTCGCCAAACTCGTTGGGGAGTCCGGCATTGGGATGCACACTGATGGGTGCATGGCAGACCTGGCTGAGATCATGCACGTACTGCCGCAGTTGTTCGGCTCCGAGGGCACAGTTGAGACCAACGGAGATAGGGTTTGCATGGCGGATTGCATAGTAGAAGGCTTCGGCGGTTTGACCGGATAGGGTACGCCCGCTTTGATCGGTGATGGTACCGGAAATCATGATGGGAATGGGATGCTTGCGCTGGCGGTTGAGTTGGCGCACGGCATAGATGGCGGCCTTGGCATTGAGGGTATCGAAAATGGTTTCGATCATGAGAAAGTCGACACCGCCGGCAATGAGGCCTTCGGCGGCATTGGCATAGTCCCGGGCGAGGGTATCAAAGGAGATGGCGCGGAAGCCGGGGTCATTGACGTCGGGTGAGAGGGAGAGGGTTTTGTTGGTGGGGCCGAGGATGCCGGCGACGAAGCGTGGTGTGTCGGAATCGCTATCGGCCACCTTGCGTGCCAAGGCGGCTGCTGCGGTGTTGAGTTCGCGTACAAAGGCGGGATCTTCCAATCCGTAATCGAGTTGTGAGGTGGAGGTGGCGTTGAAGGTGTTGGTTTCGAGGATGTCGCAGCCTGCCTCCAGAAATGCACGATGGATGTTTTCAATGATGTCGGGGCGTGTCAGGGTCAAGAGGTCGTTGTTTCCCTTGAGCGGTTTGGGGTGCTCCTGAAAGCGCGCACTGCGAAAATCCTCTTCGGCGAGTTTGAAGGCCTGGATACTGGTGCCCATGGCTCCATCCAGAAAGAGAATGCGTTCCTGGAGAGCGCGTCGAAACTGTTGTAGTCGTTGCTGTCGTGTATCCAAAATCTTGTGCTCCTTTGCCGCGTTTCTGGCTGTGTTCTGCTGAGTGTGGTTATACTGGGCGCAAGTTCACATAATGTCAACATCGAAGGGGTGGTACAGGGGCCAGTGTGTGTGGGAATGCCTTGCCTGGAGGGATGCTTATGCTTTAGGCTGGAGTGCTATATTAGTCAGGGGGAATGGACGATGCATCCTTATTTGTTTTCTTTTGGGCCGCTTGAAGTGCATGCCTATGGTTTTCTGATGGCGGCGGGTTTTGCGGCGGGGCTGCTACACTGGATTCTGCTGGGGCGGCATCGCGGGTATGATCGTGCGACATGTACGGATCTGATGATATGGGTGATGGTTTCGGGGATCATCGGTGCCCGCGTGGCGTATGTCTTGGAGAATCTCTCCATGTTCATGGCGTATCCGGCAGAGATCATCCGTCTGGATCAAGGTGGGTTGGTGTTTTATGGGGGGTTGGCGGCATCGGCAGGTGCGGTACTGGTATTTAGCAAGCGGCGCAAGCTGGCACTTTTGCCACTGGTGGATTTTACGTTGACGGCGGTACCGTTGTCGCATGCGTTTGGTCGGATCGGCTGTTTTTTGAATAGTTGTTGTTATGGGGTGGTCTGTGGTAGCGGTGGGTGCGGGGTATCGTTTCCGCGATTTTCGTTGCCGTGGCATCGGCAGGTACAAGCTGGGTTACTGGATGCACAGGCGATGCGGAGTCTGCCGGTGTATCCGGTTCAATTGTATGAGGCGGGGTTTAACCTGGTGGTTTATGTTCTGCTGCTGCTGGTCTATCGCAAGCAACAGCGTGCGGGTTTTGTGGCGGCGGGCTATCTGGTGTTGTACGCGTTGGGACGGTTTGTGCTGGAGTTTTTCCGTGGGGATCATGCGGATCGGTTTGGGGTTGGAGGATTTTCTGTTGGTCAGATTGTGAGTGTGCCGTTATTGGGTACAGGCATTGCCCTGATCGTGCTACTATGGCGCAAGCAGCAGAAAGCGGAAGGTGGCGCGAGGTGAGCGGTGCGATACCAGCGAAAGGGGAGGGGCAAGCTGGGCTTGCAGGGGAGGTGTGTTTCACGGCGCAAGCGTCGGATGCCGGGGTACGGTTGGATCTTTGGCTCGCGCAATGCACGGGGTTGTCGCGTTCTCGGGTGCAGCATTTGATTCGGGATGGTGCGGTTTGTGCGGAGGGCGGGGGGGCGTGTCTGCTTCCCAAGATGCTGGTTGCTGCGGGTGCTACCTATACCCTTTGTGTGCCGGCTGCGGTGCCAGCCGATCCTCAGCCGGAGAGCATTGCATTGGATATAGTGTATGAGGATCCTGATCTAGTGGTGCTGAATAAGCCCGCGGGGCTTGTGGTGCATCCGGCGGCGGGGCATGCGGACGGGACGCTGGTCAATGCGCTATTGCATCATTGCGAGGATTTGCAGGGGATCGGGGGGACGGTGCGTCCGGGGATTGTGCATCGGCTGGACAAGGATACGAGCGGTTTGCTGGTGGTTGCCAAGCATGACCGTGCATTGCAGCATCTCGCGGAGCAATTTCATGCGCGCACGGTGCAGAAGGTTTATCTAGCAATCACGGTGGGGTTGCCGGTGCCGCTGATCGGTCGTGTTGAAACACAGATGGGTCGCAGCCGCCATGACCGCAAGAAGATGAGTACCCAGCCAGCGGCAGGGGGCAAGCAGGCAATATCGGCATACCGCACGTTGCAGAAGAGCGATACGTTTGCGTTGGTGGAGGTGCGCATCGAGACGGGGCGAACCCACCAGATTCGGGTGCATCTGGCACACATTGGATGCCCGATTGCGGGGGATCGGGTGTATGGGGCGTCGCGCTCCCGCTGCTGGAAGGCGCTGCAGCCGGATTTGCGGCAGATGCTGCATGCG
>SLBU01000042.1 GCA_007126175.1 Kiritimatiellia bacterium | reverse complement strand
GCCTTTCGTTCGCAAGTGGAAGAGGCGAGTCTAGCCCCGGATCAGGCGCGAGCACGCATTACGGTATGGGTGGAGGGAAATAATACGGGAGAAGAGCTGTTTCTCGGGAGCATGGATGAGGTGACCCCCGGCCAACTGTATGCCCGTAGAGGGGGGGTGCCATCGGTGTTTACGGTGCCGGAAATGCTTGGTGAGATTGCTGCGCGACAAGTCGATCATTTTCGTGATCGGCGTGTGCTGCCCTCGCGCTGGGAGGATATAACGCATTTCGGGCTTGTACATGGTGACCGCCGTTTGCAGCTTGCGCGTGGCGAGGGGGGGGCCTGGCAGATGGTGGCCCCGATTCGTTCTCCCGTCCGTGATGATGCGGTGCAGCAGGTATTGCGGTCGCTGGCGGGCCTGCGCATTGCGTCCTTTGTGCCCGTTGCGTTGCCTGCATCGGCGGGAGAGGCCCTGCGTGTCGTTGCCAGTCTGCCGGACCGGTCGCCCGAGGAGCGCGCCGCGAATGCAGTAGAGCTGTTTCCTGTTGATGCTGGAGATAGCGAGGCGCAGTGGTTGGGGCGATTGGGGGCGGATGGAGACGTGCTGCGGATGACCGGTTTCGAGCCGGAGAATGGGTTCACGGGCTGGTTGGATCCGGAACGATATCGCCGCCGGACGATTTTTGCGCTGGCGGCCAATGCTCTTACGCGGATCCAGAGAACGTCTGTGCATGGAGATGTGGTGCTAGTGCGGCAGGAGGAGAATGGCAATTGGCAGGATTGGCAGTTGTTGGAATCCGCGGGGCGTGCTTTGGATTCCGATGCTCTACGGCGTTTGCTTGCGGTGTTGTTGCCCTTGCAGGCTGAATCGGTTGTGGCATTTGAGCCGGCCTCGCTCGTGCCTTTTGGGTTGCATGCGCCTGTGATGACGCTGACATTGCGGTTTGCTGATGCTGCCCGCCTGCGGCAATCCTTGTTGTTGGGCATTGGGCCGGAGGATGGATCGACCTACGCCTTGCTACAGGGGCATGGTTTTGTGTTTCGCTTGCAGGCTGATGATGCAGAGGCATTGCTGGCAGATCTGCTGTTGCCTGTGCCCACGGAGCAAGACGCGGCGGAGGGGACATTGGACGTGCCGCCCCCTGCGCCCCCTGTGGAGGACGGCGAGGACGGCGAGGAGGGCGCCGTCCCGGTTTTGCCCTTGCTGGATGCAGAAGATCCCTCGTGATGGATTAGAGGGGTTGCGTCGATAGCACCTCGCCGGTAAGGCTAAGGGTGATTTCTTCTACCACCAAGTCGGCACGGCCGCTGCGGGCATGGGCTTCCTGGACGATCCGGCTCAGACCCCCACAGCAGGGCACTTCCATGCGTACGACCAAGGCCTTGGGGATGGAGGTGTCCTGGAAAATGGCGGCCAGCTTCTCTACGTAGGGTTCCGTACGGTCCAATTTGGGGCAAGCGACGACAACGCTGCGTCCTTGCATGAAGCGCCAGTGTACGTCTGCGGACGCGATTGGCGAGCAAGTGCTTAGAATCGCCATTTCCTTGTTTTGGAAGAAGGGGGCGCCGGGTTGCACGAGGTGTAGCTGCACGGGCCATTGTTCCAGTGCGGAAGGCATCATTTTTGGAGGCAGCGCGCCCTGTGAGGGGGTTGGGGCTGGTGCTGCGGCAGAATTACTGTTGCCCATGCGCATGCGCATCCCCGGGCAGCCGCCGCCACCGCCGGCTTGCGGTGCACGCGGAACCTGTTTGAGTACATTTTCGTCGGGGTGTTCGCCGCGTTCATGGGCGGCATTGGCTTTGTCCATACGTTTCACGGCTGTCACTCCTTGTGTTTGCAGCAGGTTCATCTTGGTTGCTTGTTCGTTGAACGCATCGGCCTCGCGTTCCACGATCGTCAGTGCTCCGGTAGGGCAGTGTCCGATACAGTCGCCGAAGCCATCGCAAAATTGTTCCTTGACCAGTCTGGCCTTACCATCGATTAATTGCAGGGCGCCTTCGGCGCAACCGGTAATACAGTTACCGCAACCATTGCAAAGGTCTTCATCGATTTGTATGATCTTACGTGTTGCCATGTGATCCTCCTTTTTGGGTTTCTAAACTGGGGCTATCGTAGGCGAAAGTGGGGGTTGGCGCTTTGACTTGCGTCAAAATAGCATTATTTTTTTTTGCAGGACGGGAATAATTGCCGGGCGGCGGCGGGGGAACATAATATGGGAGCGAGCAATAGAGATACGCGATATTCGGCAAAAGCACTCTTTAACCGGGCAGAGCGGCTTATAGGGGCTAGCGCGATGCAACGCCTTTCCGATGCGCGGGTGATTATTTTTGGTGTTGGTGGGGTAGGTAGCTGGTGTGCGGAGAGTTTGGTTCGTACGGGGGTTGGTAACATTGTGCTTGTGGATAGCGATCGTGTATGCGTGACGAATGTGAATCGGCAGTTGCAGGCGACGTGCCGCACGGTGGGTGCGGTCAAGGTGGATGCTCTGCGCGATCGGCTGTTGGAGATCCATCCGCATGCGATGGTGCAGGCGCAGCAGAAGATCTATGCCGATACGACCGCGGACGACTTCGATCTGGATGGATTTGATGTGGTTGTGGATGCGATTGATAGTGTCTCGAACAAAATCCTGCTGCTGCATCGGGCATCGCAATCGCGTGCGTCTGTGTATAGCTCCCTGGGGGCGGCTTGCAAGGTGGATCCGACCCGGATTCGCGTGGCCGACTTCATGCAGGTAAAGGGGTGCCCATTGGGTGCGAAGTTGCGCAAGCAGATGCGGCGTACGAATATGTTACCGGTCAAGCCGGTGCAGGCGGTCTACTCGGATGAAGTTCTCGTGAATGCGGGGGGGGCACCTGCCTGCGGTTCGGCGCAATGCCTCTGCCCGCAAGGAAAGGCGGGGCCCGGTGAGGCGGCATTGGTCCATCATGAATGGTGCAGCCAAAAGGCGGTGATCAATGGTTCGCTGGCGCACATCACGGCGATATTTGGTTTTACGCTGGCGGGGTTGGTGGTGCAGGAGTTGGTTGCAAGACTGAAGACGTAAGACCGAAGACGAGGGGGTGGGTATGCATGAGTTAAAGGTTTTGTTTCAGCCGTCGGGGCGGCGGGTGTTTGTGTTGCCGGGGACGCGCTTGCTGGAAGCGGCGGAGCGGGCAGGGATTATTCTGCAGACGCCGTGTGGTGGCAAAGGGACGTGCGGGAAGTGTCGTGTACAGATTGCGGGGGCGGATGTACTGGCCTGCCAGTATGTCGTGGAGCACGACCTGGTAGTGGATGTACCGGATGAATCCCTGTTTATCGGTGGGCAACAGATTCTGGTTACGGATGCGGGGCGTGCCGTGGGCGTTGTGGACCCGCCGGTACGCGTGGTACCCTTTGCACTGCCTGCACCCATACAGGGCGATGATATCTCGGATTTCAGCCGCTTGCGAAAAGCGATTGACCCGGCGTTGCATTGCCGGCTGGAGGTCTTGCAGCGCTTGCCTTTCCATTTGCGTGCATGGGGCTGGCGGGGGCGCGCAGTGGTAACGGAGAGCCGCTTGCTTGGTGTTCTGGCGGCAGAGGGCGAGGCGCCGGTTTTCGGTGTGGCCGTGGATTTGGGCACAACGACGGTGGTCGGTACCCTGATCAATTTGGTTACAGGCGCCGAGCGCGCGGTGGCTTCGCGCATGAATGGCCAGATCCAGGCAGGCGATGATGTGATTTCGCGCATTCAGTGTGTACGGGAGGATCAGCATGCAATTGGCCGTTTGCAGGCCTCGATTGTGCAGACGTTGCAAGAGATTGTGGATGATCTGGTGGCGCAGGCCGGCGTCGGGCGCGAGGCGGTCTATGAGATTGCCTTGG
Organism: Kiritimatiellia bacterium; assembly: GCA_007126175.1. Lineage (GTDB taxonomy): Bacteria > Verrucomicrobiota > Kiritimatiellia > UBA8416 > UBA8416 > T3Sed10-140. The sequence goes on along the minus strand of SLBU01000042.1, from coordinate 10,732 downwards.
CGGGGAATGCGACTATGCAGCAATTGTTGCTGGGGGTTGATTGTTCGGCATTGGGGGAAGTGCCTTTTGTGCAGGCATTTTCGGATGCGGTTACCTGCCCGGCGCTGACAATCGGGCTGGAGGTGAATCCTGGTGCCGCTCTCTATGTGTTTCCGCAGATTGGTGGCTTTGTGGGAGGCGATACGGTTGCGGGGATTGTAGCGACGCAACTGGATCAGCAGTCGGGGCCGGTACTTTTTGTGGATATCGGTACCAATGGCGAAATTGTGCTGGCGCATCAAGGCAAGCTGTATACGACGTCGACGGCGGCCGGGCCCGCGTTTGAGGGTGCCCGGATCAAGCAGGGGATGCGGGCGGTGCCGGGGGCCATTGAGAAGGTGCTGATCGGGGATGATGTTACCTTGAATGTGATCGGGGATGCCGCGCCTGCCGGACTCTGCGGCACGGCCTTGATTGATGCGGTGGCGGAGTTGCTGCGTGCCGGTGTGCTCGATGAGACGGGGCGTTTTCGGGAGCCTGATGAATTACCAGAGACGGTTGCACCAGCCCTCCGCCAGCGTTTGCAGCCGGATGGGGACGATTGGTGTTTTGTACTCGCGGAAGCGGATCAGGCGGCCCGTCGCGAAGCGGTGTGCTTATGGCAGCGGGATGTGCGTGAACTGCAGTTGGCGTCGGGTGCCATCCGTGCGGGGGTAGCCATTCTGCTGGCCCGCGCGGGCCTTGCGCCGGAGGATCTGGATGCGGTATTGCTGGCCGGTGCATTTGGAAATTACATTCGCCGTCATCAGGCGCGCCGGATCGGGTTGTTGCCGGCCATGCCAGAGGAACGCATTCATTTTGTGGGGAATGCGGCATCGCTGGGCGCGAAGATGGTGCTACTTTCGCAAGCGGAGCGCCGTAAAGCCGATGCCTTACTGCAACATACCGAGCATGTCGACTTATCGCTGGATCCCGAATTTCAGTTTGAATTCGGTATGGCGATGATGTTTCCCGGGCCCGAGGCCGATGGGGACTTCTCCGGCGGCTTGGAGGGGTAGACCGCTATTTGGTTTCACTGCACCATATGGTTGCCGCAAATCGCGGTACTGGCATATCAGCCAACACCGTTGCGTGATGTGAGGCAATGGGGATTTTGCGACAAAAAAGGGCGGCCTGTCAAAAGGCCGCCCTTATGTTGTGGTTGTCTATGCCGGCATTAGCCTTTGGCGTATTCCTTGAGGAGTTTGTTGGCGATGACTTCGCGCTGGATCTGATTGGTGCCTTCGTAGATCTGGGTGATCTTGGCATCGCGCATCATCTTCTCGACGGGGTACTCCTTCATGTAGCCGTAGCCACCGAGGATCTGGACGGCGTCGGTGGTGACGGACATGGCCACATCCGAGGCATAGACCTTGGCCATGGCGGAGAGTTTGCTGACGTCGGATGCGCCGCTATCCATGTAGCGTGCGCAGGTGTATGTCAGGGCGCGGGCGGCTTCAATCTTGGTTGCCATATCCGCCATCATGAACTGGATGGCCTGGAAGGAGGAGATTGCTTTACCGAACTGGCGCCGCTGACGGCTATAGCGAATGGCCTCGTCGAAGGCACCCTGGGCTATGCCAAGCGCCTGGGCTGCAACCCCGGGACGGGAGCTGTCGAGCGTTTTCATCGCTACGATGAAGCCCATGCCTTCGCGCGCAAGCAGATTTTCCTTGGGCACGCGGCAATCCTGGAAGACGAGTTCGCGGGTCATGGAGCCGCGGATGCCCATTTTGTTTTCCTTCTTGCCGAAGGTGAATCCGGGTGTGTCCTTTTCTACGATAATGGCACTGGCACCACGGGGCCCCTTTTTCTTGTCGGTGAGGGCAATCACGGAATAGATGTCGGCTTCGCCGCCGTTGGTGATCCATTGTTTGGTGCCGTTGAGTACATAGTGGTCACCATCGGGCGTGGCCGTGGTCTGGATGCCGCCGGCATCGCTGCCGGCATTAGCCTCGGTGAGACCAAAGGCGCAGATGGTTCCGCCGCAGACACGCGGCAGATATTTGGCTTTCTGCTCGGGCGATCCGAAAAGCATGATGGGGGTTACGCCAAGGCCTGTGCCAAAGAGGGCGAGCGCAATGCCCGCGCAATACTTGGAGAGTTCCTCAATCGCGATGATCTGATCCATGATGCCGAGACCCATGCCCTCGTATTCCTCTTCGATGTTGATGCCGAAGAGACCGGCATCGGCGAAGACCTTCACGAGATCCCACGGAAATTCGCCCGTTTCATCATAATGTTCACGGACAGGTTTGATTTTTTCTTCGCCAATCTGACGGCACAGATCACGGATCATGATTTGTTCTTCGGTTAGCCCGAAATCCATAGCAACCTCCTTGCAAACTGGCGCACCGCGCGCCCGGGCTGGTTTGCCACGAGCTTTCTGAAACGATTACGACCATAGGCACTTCTAAAAACCAGATGGGGGAGAGATTTGCAAGGAAAGAATGCTTTTGGGGCCAAGGAATAATATGCACATAGTGAAGTTACGGGTTAGCGTTGGCGCATTTCGAGTGCGGCGAGGGTTGTCTGCAGGATTTGGGCGAGTTCGGATTCATCGGGCGCGTTGCGCATGTTTTGGAGCGGCGCGGGGTCGTGCATGAGGCGGGCGAGTCCGGAGAGGATCTGTAGGTGTTGATCGGGGGGGCCGCCAACGGGGCCGAGAAGAAGGAAGACGAGATCGGCTTCGATTTCGGAGAATGGGATGGGGTGCTGGGTTCGGAGGAGGGAGATCTGCGGGGTTTGGAGGCAATGGGTATGGGCATGAATGAGTACCACGTTGGGTGCGAGGGCAATGGGAAAGTCCTGCGCAGCGTGCAGGAGCAGTTCGAGAGATGTACGGGAGTCGTTTTCTGGCATACGGTTTGCGAGGATAGTCTGCAATGCCGTTTCGAAGGTGGTGTCTTGTGGAGCGAGGTGGACGCCTCCAATGTCGACAATATCGAGCAGTCGCTGGGCGGGGCCTGGCATCGTTTCATCGGAGGCACGATGCAGGGGGGGGTGGAGCATCAGGGTGCTGGCACTTTTGCGGGTGGTCAACAGGAGGCGCGGTAAGCGGTTCATGCCCGGGTGCCAGGAGACGCCTCCTTCGCGGGCGGTAATGACGATGCGCATACAGGAGGTTTCATCGCCGCACGCGAGGAGTTGGCGGCAGGCGTCGTTCCAGCCCCGCACGCTGGGCCACTGCGGTGTGAGCGCTGGCTTGAGTTGCTGGGCAATCTCGCGGATGCGGGTTTGGCTGCTGTTGGGGGTAAGAATCACGAGTTTGGCATCGGTCTGCAGAGCCAGGCGCCAGATCAGCAGGAGGGTTTCACGGAAGCCGGGTTCGCGCTCGGCGTTGGGTGGAATGGCAACCCAAATACGATTGAGCGTATTGGGGGGGGCGGCGATGTGGCAGACGGCAATGCGTGCGCGGCACGTCTGTAGCACATCACTTAAAATGCCGCCGAGCAATGCGGCCCCGATGGCACTGTTGCGTGGCCAGCCGAGCAGGACGGTAGAGGTGCGCAATTCAACCGCGGCGCGCTGGATCCCTTCGGCAACGCCTGCGGCTACCCGGACCGAAGGCAGTACCGGGGTGTCGGCGGCGCTGGCTTGCGCAATGACTCCCATCATCATCTTTTCATTGTGCGCAATGTCAGACGCCGTCTGTTCGGTATTCATGACAACACGCAGGGGGCAGAGAGGCTCGGTGCTATGCGGGGTGCGCAGCAGCAGCGCGAGTTGTATGATTTGCTCTGCCGATTCGGGGTTGTCGACAGGCACCAGAATCCGCCCTGACTCCTGATTCATGGTTTTGGCCACCGGGGTCTGTAGGGCCACGCGCCGGCCGAAGAAGTCCGTGATCCAAGGACTTGCCATGCAGGTGGCGAGAATCATCATCAGGGTGCCATTGAGTACCGCTTCGTCGAAAATACCGAGGTTGAAGCCAACCATGACGGCGGCCAAGGTGGCGGCGGCCTGGGTCACGGTCAGGCCAAAGATCATCCAGCCTTCATCGCGGGTGTAGCCGAGCCAGACCTGGGCCAACTTGGACGCGATCAACTTGGTGACGAAAACGGCGATGACCATATACCCGCCGACGAACCAGGTGGTGGCGTCGCCAATGAAGACACGCGGATCGACGATCATGCCGACGGAGATCAGGAAGAAGGGGATGAAGAGGTTCTGGCCGATGAATTCGATGCGGTTCATCAGGGCACTCTGGGGGGGGACGAGGCGGTTGAGCGTGACCCCTGCAAGAAAGGCGCCGATAATGGGTTCGACGCCGGCGAGGCCGGAAAGGGCACCGGCAAAGAAGGCTACCACGAGGACAAAGAGGAACTGGGCGCCACCGTCGCGTGCGACGTTATGAAAGAACCAATGGCCGATTCGCGGTACGCCCCAGAACATCAAGGCCAGAAAGGCGCTGAATGCCGCGGCCAGCCGGAGTATAAAGAACCAGGAAAAATAATCCTGTCCATGCAGTTCGACGATCACGGCCAGCACGAGCAGGGCGAGGGTGTCGGTGATCAGGACGCCCCCGACGCTAACGGAGACGGACTCGCGGCGGGCGAGGCCAAGGCGGCTGATCTGGGGATAGGTGAGCAGGGTAAAGGATGCGAGCATACTGGCCAGCAGAATGGCTTTGGTCCAGTCGAAGCCGAGCAGCCAGACCGCACCCAGGGTGCCAGCCACCTGCGGAATCAGAAAACTCAATCCGCCGAGGATGGCACTGCGATTGCGATTGCGCATAAAGTCGGTGACATTGACTTCAATGCCGGCGAGAAACATGATGTATAGTAGTCCGACGGTGCCCCAGACCTCGATGGCTTGTCCGTGTTCGAGTAGGTTAAGACCATTGGGTCCAAAGAGCATCCCGGCCAGGATCAGAAGAATGATGTCCGGGGTGCGGATGGCGCGCCCGAGCAGCGGTAGCACCAGCACGAGCAGCAGTACGGCCGCAATGATCAAGACCGGTTCGGTTAATGGCAACGTGGGCATTTCCATGAATGCGGCTAACGGTAGCGATATGCTCGGCATGCGAAACTCCTGTTGGTCATCCTAGTGATGCTGGTTACGATGAAATCTTACTTAATGAAAACAAGTTTCCGGCGGACGTCCGCATTTTATAATGTTATCGCCGAATGTACAGCTTGTATCTATTCAACGTTATGCCCAATGTAAGCCTCAAGCCGCTGGAGGCGTTGTTCCGGGCGCGGCTCATCACGTTTCTGGTGGACAAGGGCGCCTCCGCCACCCGCCGAATGGGGCATCGAATCCTGCTTCGATGACCCATTCCCTGACTACGATACCGAACCGGTCTACTCCGGACTTGCCGCCTCCGGCTGCGTTTGCTACCTTTCTCTGCATGAATGCGCTATTTCAGACCGGCTACCAGCGGGCGGGTGCCCGTGACGCCTCAAAAAGCGATTTCTTAATCAATAAAGATGAAAAGTAAGGATTACCCTATGCCGATACCATATATCTCGTGTGTGTTAGCACTCGCCCTGCTTTGCCCAACCCTTCTTAGGGCAGAAGAGGCGAATCAAGCATTTAACTGGTCTGAGGAAGAATACTCCTCTCAAATGATACGGAATTATACCTTCGGGTACTGGCTTAATGGGTGGCGAAAAGATAAGAATAGCAACACTAAGGATGTTCTTTGTTACGAAACCGGGTATTACGGCATCCTTTTTGATATAGCGTCACTGGATACGCCACGATTTGGACTTCTTAACGATGACGCTTCAGTGTCGAGTAGCATGAATGGTATCTCGGATCGAATTGAATCACTTCCACCGGCAGAACTCATTATTGAACTGGAACACGGCGGAATGAAATACAGGATGAAAGACTGCCTGGCGGGGAGAACGCGAGATCTCAGCACCGTTCGAACAGAAGATAATGGTGTATTTCACCAGCATTACGCCGTCCAGGATATCTTTTTTTATGACGAAAAGGGCGAACGACTACCATGCATTGCAAATCTTGATATCCGCGCATGGCCCAAATCACTTACATTTACGGTAGACCTTACTCCGAAACTCATGGATGCACAGCCGGGCTGGAATAACGCAACGCTCTCAATGACATTAAAAAATGGAGATGTCTCGTACGTCAATAAAGTTAAAATCAACGGTCTTTGGGAATGCGGTGAAACGAAGACATTTACGCTCAACTGCGCGATCGATTCAACATCACCTCAGTCTCAGGCGCTCGATATCAAATTGAAATTACGAGAAGGAAGAGAATTTCCCGTAGCGTTTGATCCCGCGGTAAATGCCTATACTGCAGATATACCGAAATTGAATCGAGATACAGACGCATTCAAAAGATCTGCTCATTATGATGATTTCATCATCACGTTGCACAATGCATCTTCAGAGATTAAAGAAGTTCCCTTTCACCTGCGCATGACCTCTCCTTTACAGGGAACGGGATTGGTGGGGATACTCTGCTACCCCGACGGGACACCTACGGGAATTGAGGTCCAAGGCGCAAAGTTTTACGACGGCAAGCTAGAGTACTACAGACCCTATATGTTAATTCCGGTAAAGCCAGGGATAACGGAATATTTATTTCGCATCTCATATCTCTTTTACGGGACAGCACCCTCTGCAAGCATCAATCAGGACGCCGTCGAATGGGGCGGGAACACCAGATGGTTCCAGATGACGCTTGGAGGCCCTGGCGAAATTATGACTCTCGATGGGGATCACGGATTATGCGAGCAGAGTATAGCGGATGTACGTGCATTATTTCTTCGTGAGGGAAAAAATGGCGAACTGGGAAGGTGGACCGATGCGGGCTGGGGAGGCGACTGGCTGAGAATATATGATACCAATGGCCAGAAGGTATATTATGGAACCATGAAAACACGAATACATGCATCGGGGCCGTGTTTCACGGATATCGAGTTCAAGGGGTATTATGGCGAAGACCGCGCTGTTACATTACATAGTCGTACCAGTATTTTTCGTACCGATGATTACTCACGTGTATGGTTTGATATACGCTATGAGTTTCTCAAAAATATATCAGCACAGAATAGCTCGTTTTTTATGATGACGAAAGGCGGATTAGTCGTTCCTAAAATTGCTTATGGTGCGAAAAATGGGTTAATCAAGGAACATACGCTTCCTGAAGCACTTCTTGATGTGAATGATCTCTTTATTGAGAATGTCAACCTGCGGGAAGAGGGGCCATGGTGGGTAACCGGGCCGGAAAACCATCGGAAAAGGCCTGCGCGTCCCGTGGGATATAGCGCACTTATCGTCAGGTCAGTTGACTATAGGATCGGCAAAAAGAAATACAATACGCCCACCTTTTCCTTTCCCGTTGCAAGATCACGGGAGGGACTTAACAGTCTGGAAGCGTATCTCGTGCCCCCTGAAGAGGTGAAAACCTTTACTGCAGGTGATAGCGTCCACTTACAAATTGAGTGGATTATGCTGCCTCGTGAAGCAGATGATTATTATGGACCCAACACGTTCTTCCGGAAACATCTCGAAGAAAATCCCAGATCATGGAAAACCACCTACCGAGAAGCTTTGGGTAATGACCTGAAGGTGGATGTTAAAGGCGGACAACTCATTAATCGCTACCCCATCATGATCGACGTGAACAGCCCTGAAGTAACGATTGATATAGAAGGGGGTGTCGGTTACGTGCCCCTGCGCCTTACCGGGCTGCGCACAGAGAAAGAACTTGTTTTGTATCAGGTGATTGAGGGGGAAGAAATTGCCCTTGATCAGTCGTCCCCAGTCGGAAATGATTTTTGGCAGACAGAGTACGATATTGAGCGAAGAACCTATACGCGCACTTATAATCTTTGCTTGGACGGTATGCCAAGCTCTAGGTGGGTGCTAAAATGATGGTCTTTGCCAGCTTCACCAGTGTATACGCCTTATCTTGTACTGTGGTACAAGGAGACACCCCTTCGTTCTGGCCTCCAGTGGTATGACGACGTCTACACACCGGTGTGCTGGAAATGTTTGGCTATTCCGATGCGCCGGTACTGGCCATCAACGGCAGTGAAGATAGCGTTGTCGATCCCAAGAAGGGCCACTAGTGCCTGTAGCTCTCGCCTTTCCTCAGAGAAAGATGCTCGATCTTACCATTCATACGCAGCTGGAACTTCACGTCTTGATCCGCTTTCAGAACCAACTCCGTTACGGAACCATTTTCCCACTTCATCGATTCAACGGTCAGCCCCCCCCTAGCCTTGAGTCCTCTGGCTGAGCCGTTGCTCCAGGCCTTGGGCAGTGCCGGTAGCATCATAATCACCTGCTCATCTTTGACTTGAATATGACTCTGAATCAGCATCTCGGCAATGCCTGCAGTCGCTCCGAAATTTCCATCAATCTGAAAGGGCGGGTGCAGGCCGAAGAGATTGCTCGACATGCTTCTTCCCAACTTCTCATTGACATGTTTCAATGCCCCCTCTCCATCCAGAAGCCGTGCGCACATGTTGATAAACCAGGCCCGACTCCAACCGGTACCGGCCCCACCATGTGCCAGACGAAAAGCAAGCGATTTCTTGATCGCATCCACTTTGTCTGGATGCTCCAGTATATTGATTTGGTTGCCCGGAAAGAATCCATACATATGGCTGATATGCCGATGACCCTTTTCTGCCTCGCCAAATTCGTGCATCCATTCCATCAGACGACCATCCTTGCCGATTTGTGGAACAAGCAAATCCTTGAGCACTGATTCACTCTTCGCAACCAGATCGCTCTTGATATTCAGCTCACGAGCCACCAGCAGATAATTCTGCAAGCCCTCCCAGCAGAGCATCTGGTCAATGGAGGTACCCAACGAGATGGCACCTTTCACGGTTTCTCCATCTTCATTTGTATACAGGAACGTGTTCTCTGGTGATGCGCCGGGCCCCGCAATCCATTTGCCCGTCTTCGGATCTTTTTCCACCCATGACAGTATGAATTGTGCAACGCCTTCGATGGTCGGACGAATCTTTTTGAGAAATTCTTTGTCGCCCGTAAACCGATAATGATCAATCAAGTGTGAAGACACCCAGGGGGCGTTCATGCAATTTGCACCCCATGATGCTTGTGCCCCAACATAGTAGGCACCCATATACGCACCAAAGCAAAGCCCGGCACACCAGCCATCATGCCCCATATGCTCAGCCCATTTTGCACCTCTGGGCGCAACTCTTTGTACAAAATCCAAAAATGGCTCATGGCATTCTGATAAATTCGTGATTTCCGCCGGCCAGTAATTCATCTGGACATTAATATTAAAGTGGAAATCACTAGCCCATGGCGCATTGATATACGGGTTCCAGACGCCCTGAAGGTTGGCGGGCAGAGAGCCCGGTCTTGAAGAACCGACGAGAAGATACCGCCCGAATTGAAACAGCAGCTCAACCAGGTCGGGATCATTCTGATCTGCCTTGAAACGCTTCAACCGTTCCGGCGTGGGAAGTGCTGCTATCGCCTCGGGAGTTGTGCCTACATCGAGCTCACAGCGATTCATCAGAGCGCTGATATCATCAACCGCCGCCTTCTTCAACGTCTCCCATGAAACCGTTGCGGCTTTATCAAGAATGGCACTTGCTTCTGCTGCCAGATCATTCGTTAATTTTGTATCGGGATCAACACGATTATAATCCGTAGCGGCAGTGATCAGAATAACGACTGACTCAGGGGCTTTTACGTGAAGCGTTTTATCGTCTACATTAGTGGTGCCCTCTTGTGGGAGCACCCTTACGCGGCCAACAAATTTGGTGCCGCCCTCTCCACCAGCAGAGCCTGTCAGTAACAGATCACCCTTTTCCCTGGTCAACGTGAATGGCTCACCCCGGGCCGCAGGATCTTCTCGTGCCATATCAAGAGCCACATGAACTCCACCCGGTCGCGTGCTTTCGATTTTCATTACGATGCAGTCATGAGGGTGGGAGGCAAACATCGTCCGGGTGATGACACCATCATCAAAGGCAATGGTCGTTGTTGTCACCCCGTTCATGACATTCAGTTTGCGGGTGACATCTCTGGTGCTCTCAATGTACATTCCTTCCTGCATTTTCATTCCACGTCTGCGCGCATCGCACCGAATGACGACGGTGTTTTCGCCTTCCTTCAGATACTCTTCTACACGGACCCCATATTGGGATCGCTGTCCCAAACTTCCCGCATGTTTGCCATTGATCTCGAGTCTTACCGATGCCCTGGCATACATGCCATTTACACGCCACACCGCATTATGACGCAGCGCCTGGAACTCTGCCTTGCTCAGGGTGAAGCTGGTCGAAAATGCAACTTCCGTGCCCTTCTCGACTGCCAACCCGGTATTGCCATCATCTCTGGCCCATTTGAAATCAGACTTCACGACAGGCTGATAATCAAGGTGGCGTATTAAAAGAGTACCTAAAGTCTCGTAGCTCCTGGGATAAAACCCAGAGTGAATTTTTTTCTTAAAGACGGTTTCGGCCTCTGCATATTTTCCCAGACGTGCTAACTCCCGGACTTCCCTTATGCCTTCGCGGGCCAATGGATTCATTTTCACTGGATTGCGGCCCCAGATCGAATCCTCATTCATAACGATCTGCTCTTGCGGAAAGCCGCCTGCCGCAGTTGCGCCCAGTCGCCCCGTGCCCACCGGATAGGTCTGCTCCCAATCCAAGGCCTGATCCGTATCCCAGATCACGCGTTGCATATCCTCAGCACCATAGCCCAACAATGCCAGAGATGTGAGCAGTGCAAAT
>SLBU01000164.1 GCA_007126175.1 Kiritimatiellia bacterium | reverse complement strand
GGATGCGTTCCACCTCGGCTTCGGCGGCAGTCAGGCGACGCTCCTGTTCTTGCAAGGACTCATAAAGTGCATCCAAGGCTAACTCCGTGGCCTGTCGACTCGTGCGTTCGATGTATTCACGGTACACTTCATAAATCATGTTGGCAGCTTCTGCTGCCTCCAGCGGTGCATCCGCTTTCGGCTCCGACAATAACACCTGAATCTCGATCAGGTTCGTATCGCGATACTGCTGCACGCGCATGCGGCGTGACATGATCCGCACGGCTTGCTCGGTTACCTGATGCCCCATATGTTCAAAGCCATAGGCCTGCGCTAATTTGGCATCCAAGCCACGCCGCCGAACCATCTCCTCTACAATCGGGCGCGATTGAATCAACTCAAATTGCGTGCGCAGAAACAACGGATCAAAGCGCGACATCTCAGGCGAGAACACCGTCACATCCGGGGATTCTTCCTGGACACGGATGACGGCGGAGGCCATATAAACCCGCGGCATGCTGTACGTAACGATAATACCGGTAATAATAACCAACAAGGCCACGGCGATAACAACTTCCTTGCGAGAGCTGATTACGCGCCAGTAATCCAGAAAATGCAAATTCTGTTCTGCGTCGGCCATAGTTTGCTCATCCCATTTTCAACCGTATTATCAAACCAAAAAAGAACCCGCGGCCGGACGTGTGCCTACCAGCGGGTTCTCAAAACCCTAGTGCCGAAATTGCAAAGGTTAGAAGTCCAAACGCACACCCAAGCGGGTGGTGTTACGGGTGAAGCTTCCGCTCCTCAACCCATCATCTGCACTGATATCCTCGTAGCGGTGTCCAGCCAGCAGAGAGGCCAGTTCCGTGAGGCGATAGGTCAACTGCGCATCCGCAACGATCAGATCCTCATCGCCCCCACCAAGCCCCAATTGCGGATAGGCGTCATATGTGGATGCCCGGTATGTGAGGGCGCCGCGCAACGTAATAGCGGGCGAAACGTTCATATTCGCATAGCCGCGCACTTCGGTATATTCCTGTGAAGGGTACGGGTAGACATCGGAATCACGTACCCCGAACCCAGCCGTCCCCCCCACACGCAGATCGGGGGTTATGGTTCCGCTCAACTCCGCAACGACATGAATATTATCATCGGTTTCAAAAGCCGCATCATCATAGGAACGCGTTTGCATACCACCGGAAAACGAACCAATGATCTGCGGCGTGAATACATATTCCAGCCCCAATGTTCCGGTGATAGAATCAAAATCACGCGAACGCAATCCATCACTCTTGAAGCTGTAGCTATCGTAATGCGCATTCGCCAGCGCCCGTATGGTGGGGGTCAGGGTATGACGAAAGTCAACGCCAACGCCGATTTCATTTTTATCCGTGAGGATGGCAATCTGCGAATCGTCGTAACGGCGGATTTGGTTGTGGACCGTGAGATCGAGATTCGAAAGCTCCCCCAGATCATAGTTCAGGGCGGCTCGGGCTGTATTCAGTATGTAGCTGCGATCCGCACGGAGAACGGCACCGCCCTCCGCAATCTGCGGATCATCTATCTTGAGAAAAGTGTTGGAAGCGCGCACCCGAGCGCGTGGGTTCAGTGCCTGGCGTAATGAAAGCGTGAGCCGATGATGCAGATCGAACTCATTCTGATCGTCACCGGGTTCGGTGCGGTAGCGCAGGCCTGGCTCATACCGGAAATGGAGGCTGGTCACCTCTCTGTCGATGTGGAATGCAACATACGGACGCAGGAAAACGTCTACATTGCTTTCCTTGTTCGATTCCGTAGCATCGCGGTTATCCGTAGCTTCAACGCTAGCACTGACCCCGAACCGCAAGGGTTGCCCTTCCTGCTTAGCGTACGAAACCGTCACACACATGACCAATGCAACAATGGTGAATTGCATCAAACGCGTTTTGTTCATTTTTCTCTACCTTTCTCTAGCCAGATACACTCTTACTTACCCACTCATCAACCATCCAGAAGCCATGCAGAAAAACTCTCAGATTCATGCATGACATATACTGTTAGGTACCCAATCATGACCCATTAGTATGTGTCAGGTCAAACCCGAAATTCTGCGCAGCACGAATACCGCAAAATAATACGTATTGACGGATCGACATAAGCAACTACAATCATCCCCTTTTCTGCAAAAGAGGCAGAATATAACGAGGATAGGTAGCAACAGGATGGAGGATCGAGTATTATGGCTTTGATTGATTTTGGTGGCGTTAAAGAAAACGTGGTGATGCGCAAGGAGTTCCCCATGAGCAAGGCTCGCAAGGTACTCAAGAATGAAGTGATCGCGGTTATCGGGTATGGCGTACAGGGGCCGGCCCAAGCCTTGAATCTGAAGGACAACGGGTTTAACGTGATCATTGGGCAATCGAAAGCTTACAAGAAAGACTGGAACCGGGCAGTCAGGGACGGCTGGGTACCAGGCAAGACCCTCTTCGATATCGAGGAAGCTGCAACCCGCGGCACGATCATCAAAATGCTCGTTACCGATGCCGCCCAGCGCGCGATTTGGCCCCAGATCGAGAAATGCTTGCAGCCAGGCGATGCCCTGTACTTCTCGCATGGCTTCTCGATCGTATACAAAGAGCAAACCAAGGTGATTCCGCCCACGGATGTGGATGTGATCCTGGTTGCCCCGAAAGGCTCAGGAACGTCCGTTCGTCGTAACTTTCTCAATGGCGCCGGCATCAACTCCAGCTTTGCTGTATTCCAGGATGCCAGCGGGCGTGCGGAGGAGCGGTGCATTGCAATCGGCATCGGGATTGGTTCAGGCTATCTCTTTCCTACGACCTTTGCCGACGAGGTTCACAGTGATCTCACAGGCGAACGCGGCATTCTCATGGGCGCACTGGCCGGTGTAATGGAGGCGCAGTATGATGTGCTGCGCAAGAATGGGCACAGCCCGAGTGAAGCCTTCAATGAGACCGTCGAAGAGTTGACCCAGAGTCTGATCCGACTCGTGGATGAGAACGGCATGGACTGGATGTTTGCCAACTGTTCGGCCACGGCACAGCGCGGTGCGCTGGATTGGAGACCCAAGTTCAAGAAAGCCACCTTGCCTGTGTTCAAGGAACTCTATCAGCGGGTAAAGGATGGCAGCGAGACCAAACGCGTGCTCAGCATGTGCGGGCGCAAAGACTATAAAGAGCGCCTCGACAAGGAACTCGCCGAATTGGGTAACTCCGAAATGTGGCTGGCAGGGAAAGCCGCTCGCAGCCTGCGCCCGAAATCCAAGGCCAAGGCGGTAACCAAGGCAACCAAGGGAGTCGGCGGACGCGGCAAAAACTAAGCGCTACCGCGCTATCGTGCTGGGCACCATCTGTGCAACAGCAAACGAAAACGGGCTCCTGTGGGAGCCCGTTTTTTTTATTGGTGTTCCAGCAGAACCAATGATTCGAAATGTGCGGTACGCGGAAACATGTCCAATAGCGCGATATCCTTGATCCGGTACGCCTGTTCACAAAGCACCTTGCAATCGCGGGCAAGCGTGTCGGGGGCACAAGATACATACAGGATATTTCGTGGCCGATCTGATTGCACCAGGGCTTCACGCAAATTGGCGGCGAGTCCACTGCGCGGGGGATCCACGAGTACTAGCGTGTCTTGCGCGGATACCTGGGCCTGTGCCTCAGGATAAATCCCCCCTGCATCCCCCCGGATAAATACCGCATTGCGGGCCCCCTGCAGTGCGGCATTATGCTGGGCCGCATGCACAGCCTCCCCTTCCCATTCGATGCCAAGAACATGCTCGACCTGCGGTGCCAGTTCCAGACTGAAGAACCCGGAGCCACAATACAGATCCAGCAGATGCCTGGGGGAACAGCTCGCAACCATACGCGATACAGCCGCTAGCAGCAGCGGCGTTGCAGGACGATTGACTTGCCAGAATGCTGCCGCGGGCACCTGCCACGTCCGCTCGCCGACATGTTCGGTCAGCCATTTTGCGGGGGCTTGCCGATTCAACCAGTACTGAACCCCATCGGTTTCGGTCCAGCGAAAGGTTACCGTATCGCCAGTTGCCCACCGCTGCGTGCGGGCGTCACGCACCGAGCGGATGGCTTCTCGGATCGGAGCAACGGCCAGTGGACAGTCTGGTACATCGATGAGCGTTCGATTATCATGCCCGATGTACCCCAACTCCCCCCCCGCCCCGGCGTGCAGCGTAACCTTGTTGCGATACTCCAACTCTGCAGGGGAGGCAATCGGAACGAAATCCGGTATTTCGGTCACCCCGCCCAACCTGGCCAGCAGGGAACCTAACTGCCGCTGTTTCCAGGCAAGTTCCTCGCTATATGCCAGATGCTGGTATGCGCAGCCGGGACACGTGGCGGCAAGGGGACAAATCGGATCGATACGCGATGGGGAACGTTCCAGTACGTCTTGCAGGTGTGCCTGGGCAAAGCGCTTTTTCTTTTGCGAAATCTGCACACGTACGGTTTCGCCAGGGAGGGCACCACGCACAAATACGGCCATGCCATCAAGACGACCTACCCCATCCCCCCCATAGGCCAAATCATACATTTGCAATGTTGCATCTTTTTCCATAGCATACTCATTTCTGTTGCGCACGATCGCACCTCGCATGCATACAAAGACATGCAGCGAATCCACCATGCACTAACATGCCAGGCCCCTCAATCGCAAGCAGTATTCCCGTAAACAGTAAATCTCTGTCAGGAATCAGGGTTGACAGCAGGGTGCATCTATCTGACAATGTGCAGAACGGGAGCAGCGAGCAATATGGTATCTGGCAAACGGTTTATACTTCCTGCGGTGGTCATTGCAGTACTGGTTTTCCTGCTCGTACTGATAGGATGGCTCGCATTTCGCTTTTTTGATGCCCTCGCACAACGATCCGCCCCCGTAGAACCATTTTTCGGAGTAACCACTTCTGTTGTGCAGCGAACCGGTATGCTTGTTCCGCAAACACATGCGTATATCGAGCTGCCTGCCGACGACCTGCCGGGGGACGCAATACCCCTTTCTCCCCACCCCACCCTGGGAGAGCTGAATGGAATTGCAACGCCCGCGGCTTGCATCAATTATGGCGATACGATCACAATCAGGCCCGCTTGGCATAATCCCGTGGAATATACCGCCAGCTTTGGACCTGACCGTGTGCGGGTATTTGTACGTATTCCATCGGTCAACGGAGGGATGAACCATGAATAGGCGCGCCAGACAGGTCTCCTTCTGGGGCCGCATACACCGCCATCTCATGGCTGGGGCCATGATTCTGGCCATCCTGCCAGAGATCGGATTGGCAAAAGAAGTCCCCCCCGTTGACATACAGCTACTAGGGGCCAATCCTGTCGCGGATCGACTTGCGCCAGAGGACCCGCAACCCACCAGCCTGTTTCTCGGGGGAACGCATGCCGCCTTTACGAGTGCGCATGGAACCGAAACCCTGTCGCCTGCAGCGACCTTCCAGCACGTGTATCCAGGCATTTCACTGGCATATTTCGCGGATGACCACCACCTTGAGTTTGCCTTTGTGCTGATGCAGGGCGCGGACCCTACCCTGATCCGGTTTCTGGTAGAAGGGGCAACCCTCGAGACCTATACTCCGGATGGCCATATTGTCTATCTGGCCGATGGGTTTGAAATCTACCAGCATGCTCCGGTTATACGCCAGCAACAAGCGGAGACCGGCTCCATGCAAGCGCTTGCCGCCAATTACCAGCTTCCAGGGGCAAGCGAAACACGAATTGCCAGCCCGACGCTCCACCAGGAGCTAACACGACGTTTGAATCACTCACACTTCAATGTGGTGCCCACCGATGTCGGCACAGAGGGGCCCGATTATGATTTTTATATGGCCCGCTATGAAGTTACCAACCACCAATGGGTTCGATTCCTCAACGATGCCCAGCAAAACCCCAACAATGCACGCGGCGATAACCTGTACTTCGATGCCAAAGGCAACGTCTGGTTCCACCCCGACATGCAACCAGGCCGCGATGAAATTTTTCTGATCGACACAGAAACCATCCACTACAACCCCGACCGTATCCGTGGTGACCGCTATAGCCTGGCAAGCGATGCCGAAGGACGCGTGGTATCCGAGGATCACCCCGCGACAGGCATTTCCTGGTTTGGTGCGCTGAAATATTGTAACTGGCTTACGCTTGAATCCGGCAGGGGACTCGACCAGCGCGCCTATCGCGAAGGGACGAACCAGTTCGAGTGGGCCCCCGTGACTGCGACGAACTGGGGTAATGGTGCCTTCACTATCGCCGAACGGCGTGAATGGATCGATCTGCAGGGCTTTCGCCTCCCAATGTTCAAATTGCAGGAAGATCGCACGCGTTATCCCACGAATGCCTTCAATGAATTCTATAAGGCCGCAGCCTGGAATGGCCAGACCAACACGTTATATGGATATGGACGCAATACGTTCGCAACCAATGATGCCGTTGTGTTGGATACGGTGCTGCGGCAGGGCGTCGGCATCATGCCTGTTGGATATTTCGATGGCATCAACCGCCTCCCGGCAGGGCCTACACGCCCCAATGAAAATGGTTTTGGCATTCATGATTTGACCGGCAATGTCAGCGAATGGCTCAACGATTTCCCGCGCCGCGGCATGAACGATGCCCGCCTGTTAGCAGGGGGCTCCTTTGAAGATCCGCTACGGCCCGTCAGTGAAGCACGGATGGTGGCCCCCCATACCAGCGGCCCAACCGGCGGCTTCCGCCCTGTCACCACCTATATGCCAGAATCCATCACATATCTCAATGTGCTCTTCTGCTTTCATACCACCAATCAAATTCCCGACGAACTACGCGAGAAATTTGGTCTGCCTAGTGCCGACGATCCACCGGATCCACTGCGCGACCCACCGGGACTCATTCCCGATCCTACAGTCGCTCCCGGACCTCCCGAAGAGGCCATTATTCCACCCGATGTTGAACCCCCGGATCCCGATGATCCCTTCGAAGAGACGGCTTTGCCGCAACCACCCGGCATCCTTTTGCAGGAGACAGAAACGGTCCTTGCTCCGCCCTCTCCGCCTGGGCCACCAACACCGGGAACCCCAGGAGTGCCAGGCTTCCCCGGGGACCCGGATGATCCTGGCCCGCCGCCCCCTTTGCTCGCGTTACAACTGCAGTCGCAGAACCCGGCTAGCGGTGTGCCGATCGGCGTGACACTACCCGACTTCTATGGCTATACGGATGGCAGCACGACCTTTACCCGTTTTTACGCGCCCGGTGCGCGGGTGACGCTATCCGCGCCCCCAACAGTGGGAAATAACACCTTTCAACATTGGCTACGCAATGGCGTGCGATTCTCGCTATCCACGACCATTACGGTAGACATGCTGAGCGATCTGACCTTCACGGCCGTTTATCTGGTGCCACAGCCTCCACCCCAGCGTCAGTTGAACATTACCTCGACTCCTGTATCGGGGGTGCCCATCTCCCTCAGTCACACCGATAATAATGGCTTACGAGACGGCACTACAGCCTTCAGCCGCACCTACGATCTAGGACAGCAAGTGACGGTTACAGCGCCGCCCGAGGCCAATGGCGAACCCTTTCTGGGATGGTTGCGCAATGGGCAGCCGTTCTCGAACAACCGGACGGTCTCGGTTACCCTCTTTAACGACACCACCCTAACCGCCCAATATGGCCAAGCCGTCCAAACCGAGGAACGACGCCTTTCGGTCAATTCGCAAAATCCTGATAGCGATGTTCCCATCACACTCAGCGTGGCCGACAACAACGGCTTGCAGGATGGGCTGACCAGCCTGAACCGGCTTTTCGATTTCGGTACGGATCTTGTCGTTACGGCTCCTCCCTCTGCACCAAACGGGAATACCTTCATCGGGTGGTTTCGGAATGGCGTACTGGTTTCAACTGATCCTGCGCTACCGGTCAGCATGATCACAGATGTTATCCTTACCGCACGTTACCAATCCCCGCCTCCCGATATCATCCTGACCGTCGGCTCCGATCGTCCCAACAGCGGCGTGGATATGCTGGTCTCAACCCCCGACAATGATGGCCTCACAGATGGAACAACCACGTTTACGCGGCGCTACACAGAAGGGGCAAGTACCACGGTGACTGCACCGCCGGTGGCCCCCAATGGCAACGAATTCAGACGCTGGCTACTAAATGGCTCCCCCTTGACAACCAATCTTACGGCATCCGTGAATCTCCTCGCTGACAGTCAATTGATCGCCGTCTACCGTCCGCCCGATCCCCCCCCGCGCATCTACGATCTCCAGGTGCGTTCCCTGGATCCCGATAGCGGCGTCGATATTGCTATATCCGTCCCTGACATCAATAATGCCAGTGATGGCAGCACCGCCTTCACACGTTCTTATCTGGAGGATACGAGCGTGACGCTCACTGCTCCGCCCATCGCGCCCGATGGGAATGTGTTCGTGCGCTGGCTGGTCGATGGCATTCCATACTCCGATCAGAACAGTATATCGCTGATCATGACCGGCAACCGCATCGTCACGGCCGTCTATGAACCGCCCCCCCCGCAGATCCGCTATACCTTGGAGGTCGAATCTCGCAACCCCAACTCCCTGGTGGCCGTCACCGTGATGCCGACGGACGTAAATGGCTCACCTTCAACCCAGACAACCCCATTTGACCGGCTCTATGATGCCGGCACTGTAGTCACGATTACCGCACGTAATCCCGCCTTCCCCGGCAGTTCCATCTATCTCCAGCAGTGGTTGCTCGATGGCGTGCCCTACTCCACCAATGCCACCATCCAAGTCACGATGTTGGCCGATCGACGCGTTACGGCTGTGTACGGCCCCCCGTTGGAACCCGATACGCATGTGCTTACGGTGATTTCTGTCAATCCCGATCAAAATGTCCCGATCGCGGTTTCGATCCCTGATATCAATAATGATATCGATGGCAGCACCACCTTCGAACGTGTCTATAATACAGGTGATGATGTCACCCTCACAGCCCCCGCGAACGCCCCCAATGGAAATCGCTTCCTGCATTGGCTCTATGATGGCATTCTGCTTTCTACAAATGCCAGCATTACCGTTTCCATGTTGGACGACGTGACCGTAACGGCGGTGTATGAGGATCTTCCCCCCATTCGCAATCTTGCGGTGCGATCACAAAACCCGGCCAGCGGGGTTTTGGTTGATCTGGATGTTGCCGATATTCATGATAATCAAAGCGGCACAACCGCCTTCGATCGCCAGTATTTTGAGGGGCAAAATGTGACCCTCACAGCAACACCCTTAGCGCCCAATGGGCACGATGTATTCGTGCGATGGGAACGCGATGGTGTACCCGTAAGCACAAACACGACCACATCCATCACGCTCTATCAGGATACCGTGATGACCGCGATTTATGAACCACCACCCACCGTCACCTTACGCGTTCGCTCGGAAAATCCCGACCGCAATGTGCCGATCAGCATCTCGGAACCCGACAACCTGAACCGGACAGATGGCACCACAGCCTTTGACCGCATTTATGATCCAGGTACCACAACGACGGTCACGGCACCACTCACGGCACCCGATGGCGCCCCCTTTGTCGAGTGGCTACTCAATGGCGTCCCTTTCTCTACGGATCCTCAAATCACGCTCGAAATGCTCGGCGATCTCGAAGTAACCGCCGTCTTCGGCGAACCCCCACCCCCGCCGAGGGCCTTGGCCGTACGGTCCGTAAATCCGGATAGCGATGTGTTGATCAGCGTAACCCCACCCGATCGCCTTAACCGAACAGACGGACTTACGAGTTTCCGCCGCCTATACGATGATGGCGAACTCGTTACCCTGGAGGCCCCCCCCACAGCCGGAACAAACGACTTCCGGCAATGGATTCTCAATGGGGTACCGATCACCACAAATCTCTCCACAACCGTACTCATGTCCCAGGATCATGAACTGATTGCCGTATATGGGCCTCCTGTCGAGCCGCAACAGCGAGTGCTCACGGTCGACTCAAGGGACCCCTTCAGCGGCGTGCCGATTGAGGTATCCACCCCGGATATCAGCGGCGACACCGATGGAACAACCGTGTTTGTGCGCATCTATGAATACGGTGATCTTACAACCCTTACAGCTCCCGATACGGCGGGCACCAACGATTATGTCTTCCTGTATTGGGAACGCGACGGCCAACAATTCTCCAACGACCAATCGGTAACGGTGGAGATGCTCACCGATATTCGCATGACAGCCGTGTATGGCCCCTTCGTGCCGGACGTAACCCTGACGGTGGAATCGCAGAATCCCGATAGTGGCGTAACAATCACCGTGGCACCAGCCGATCTGGACTCCCTTACAACCGGCACCACCACTTTTGAGCGAACCTACGAAGTCGGCCAGAATGTGACACTAAGCGCACCGGACGAGGCGAACGGGCAACCCTTCCTGCGATGGTTGTTCAATGGCACACCGATCTCTACCAATAATGTCGTGCAAATTGAATTGCTCGATGATGTCACGATGACGGCGGTATACGGCGATCCGGAACCGGAGGAGCCGGTCCGGCTGACGGTCGCCTCCGAAGGCCCCGATGGGCCGATCATCACGCTCATCAATGCCACCCCCGATAATAATGGCAATTCCAGTGGATCCACCGTATTCCAGCGGATCTATGATTACGCGGATGAAGTTACGCTGACCGCCCCTGCAACCAGCAATGGATTTGGTTTCAGCCATTGGGTGATCGGTGGGGCTATTATCGGTAATAACCGAACTATAACCCTTTCCATGCTCGCGGATACCATAATCACGGCTGTTTATGTGGAGCCTCCACCATCCCCAAGCGGATTGTAATGTGATGCCAGTAGTACATGCATGTAGCGTAATCATCCTCCTCGCACTGCCTCCCTATCTCCTCGCTACAGTCCTCTTCCGGGATACCAGGCAGCGGGCATGCGCCTACGCCATTTTGGTCGTGGTCTCCGCAGCCAGTATATCGATCGGATTGCACTATCTCGAAATTCCGATCCGGCGTGATTCCCTGCTTTGGGCCTATACTGCCTATCTACTGCTCACTGCCGTAGCCAGCCTGTTGCACAATCAAGGTTCGCTATTTCGCGTACCCGGCAACCGCATTTCCCGGCTATACCTGTTGGGCGCGGCAATCATCCTGTTTCCCTATACGCGTTTTACCGGGATCGATACCTATAAGTGGCAAGATTTGGCGACTGCCATTCGTCTCGATTCCTGTATTCCCTGGCTTCTGCATCCGCTCGGTCTATTTGGCTTCTTGCCACGATCCTACCCCACACTGCAGCCAGCCATGCTGGCAACCATACAGATTATGGGGAACCTTGGTGTGGAGGGAGGATTCCGCGTGCTCTCCCTGCTCGTGCTGGCTGTCGCTTTCCTCAGCAGCCTGTGTTGGTTTTCCACGATTCTCCCCACCAAGTATGCCCAGCTAGCATCCCTGCTCTACGTGCTATCCCCTGTTTTTGTGCGCTTTACCCACTGGGCCACCGGGCGCGGGTTGTTTATGGCACTTTTCCCGGCTTTACTCTATGTGCTTGCCCCCGCACAATCTCTGGCCGGCACGGAGCGAGGGTATCCGCACCGGAAGCGCTGGTTGCGGTACGCGGGAATCGTCGCGCTGAGCCTTCTACTAGTGCTAACCCATAAGGCAGCCTGGATTGCACTGCCAATCCTTTTGGCGGCTCACCTTCTCTGCCGGGCAATCCCCAAACGGCTTTTGCTAAAAGCATTCCTTTTGGCGCCTGTGTTGCTGATTGCGGTGCTAATAAGCCCACGCATCGGTTTCGCTGGCGTCGCCGGCAACACTGTGGGCGCAATCTGGTTGATCACAAGCCGCTTTGTCTGGCTCTTTCCCTTGGCCATCGTCGGATGGCTTAGTGGCAAATCGCCCTTGCCCCCAAAAGCGCCCTATACCAATGCCATGTTTCTCTTCTGCGTTCCACTGGCACTTGACCCGCAAATGTATGGCGCATTAATCGCAACCCCCTTTATCGTGGCATGGGCTGTATCTGCGGCATGCATCTGGTGGGATCGGGCATCCCTCCCACGCAAGGGATTGGTGTGGGGATTCCTCATCGGTATCTCGCTTGCGGCGGCCCTCATGGTGGTTGTGGCAAGATCCCGCATGGCTGCCACAGCAGATGTCAAGGAGGCGGCCACGTTTCTGAATCAACATGACCCCTACGGACCTTTTCTCCTGCATGCGCCCGAACTGGAGCGAACAAGAATGCAAGCGTACGTCACGGGGTGTCCTCGCTTTGTGTTGTCGGGGTCACCAAAACTCGTAGCGTATATCCCCCCGCTGCCCTGGCATGCTGTAATGCCATCCCGACACAGTGTCAACGCTTGGACCGCGTGGCTACGCAACATCTTCCAGGTTGATGGGTTACAGGTCCAATGGTACGGTGATGTGCAACGCAACTACCACGTTGTCATTGAAGGTCGCGGAGAAATCCCGCCGCACGCACGGCTCCGATACGAGAACCCAACCGTGCAAGTATACGAAGAATGATACAACAAAAAAAGCCGCCCCTCCCCGAAGGGAAGGACGGCCCCATGGTGGGCATGGGAATTCTAGTACACAAACAACATTTCCGTGTAGGATGGCAAGGGCCAGATCTCAGCCGGCAAAAGCCCTTCAAGCGCATCTACGGCTTCCCGCAACGCTGCCATCTTATCCAGTGTACCAAGAGGATCATGCTCATCGGCAGCAGCTACAGACTCGATTCCGGCAAGCAGTGCCGTGGTCTCGGCCACAACCTCACCCAATACCTTCAACAAAGCCGCGGTATCGGACACGCCTGCATCCTTGAGGGATTTGATGGTATCTGCTAGAGACGCCTGATATTCCACCGCGGCCGGTAGCACTTGCGTGCGCGCGATCGTTACCGCGCACCCCGCCTCGATCGCAACCGCCTCCGTGTAGGCACCTTGGTAGATCGCATGCCGCGAGCGCAATTCCGCTTCGCTCAGTACACGATATTTGCCAAATAGCGCAATTGCCTTCTCCGAGATGACGGTATCAGTAGCCTCAGGCCCCTTTTTCAGGTTGGGCAAACCACGTTTCGCAGCCTCCTCAACCCACTCTTGCGTGTAGTTGTCGCCATTGAACAAGATCCGCTTATGCTTCTTGATCAACGCCTGCAGAATCCCTTGCAGCGCACTGTTAAAGTCCTTGCCAGCGGCTAGCGATGCATCCAGATCGGTACAAATCTCATCCAGTGCCTCTGTCACAATCGTATTGAGCACCACATTCGGCCCGGCACAGCTCTGATTGGAACCGACTGCACGAAACTCAAACTTATTGCCCGTGAAGGCAAACGGCGAAGTACGATTACGGTCGGTCGCATCGCGCGGCAAAGTCGGTAGCGACGTCACGCCAACCTTGATCTCGCCACCAGCCTTACTGCTGCTAGCAGGGCCCTTCTCGAGCTGCTCGATCACATCGAAAAGCTGCTCACCCAGAAAGATCGAGATAATGGCAGGTGGCGCCTCATTGGCTCCCAGACGATGATCGTTACCGGCAGAAGCCACCGACGCACGCAGCAGATCCGCATGTGTGTCTACCGCCTTCATCAGGGCTACAATCATCGTCAGGAACTTGGCGTTCTCATGGGGATTGTCACCAGGCGTCAGCCAGTTCTTGCCGTCCGGCCCACAGACCGACCAGTTATTGTGCTTACCGGACCCGTTCACACCAGCATACGGCTTCTCGTGCAGTAGACACACAAAACCATGCTCCTCGGCAACAATGCGCAAGGTCTCCATCATCACCATGTTGTGGTCCACGGCCAGATTCAAGGTCTCGAACATCGGTGCAATTTCAAACTGCGCCGGACACACCTCGTTATGCCGCGTGCGCGCCGGAATCCCTAAACGCCACAGCTCGCGATCCAAGTCCGCCATGAAACCGATCACACGCGTCTTGATGGCACCAAAGTAATGGTCTTCCATCTGCTGATGCTTTGCCGGCTTACGCCCGAAGAGCGTACGGCCCGTCTGCAACAAATCCAGCCGCGCTTCGAAATACTCGCGATCCACAAGAAAATACTCCTGCTCGGGACCCAGCGTAGCCAATGCACGCTTGCCCGGCAAGTCGATGCCGAAGAACTTGCCCAAACGGCAAACCTGATCGCTTAAGGCATCAATCGAGCGCAAGAGCGGTGTCTTTTTATCCAACGCCTCGCCGTGGTACCCGCAGAATACCGTCGGAATGCAAAGCGTCGCAACTTCCGGACCTTCCTTGATGAATGCCGGACTCGTGGGATCCCACCCCGTGTAGCCACGCGCTTCAAATGTCGCCCGTAAACCACCCGAAGGGAAACTCGAGGCATCTGGCTCGCCTTGAATCAATTCCTTGCCAGAAAACTTCAGCATGATGCCACCTTCGCCATCCGGCGTCAGGAACGAATCATGCTTCTCTGCGGTGGTTCCTGTTAACGGCTGGAACCAATGCGTGTAATGCGTGGCACCTTTCTCCAGCGCCCACGTCTTCATGGCATCCGCCACTTCATCCGCGATACTTGCATCAAGTGCCGTACCCTCTGAAATCGTTTTCATCAGAGAACTATACGCACTCTCCGAAAGGTAATTGCGCATCACCTTCGGGCTGAACACGTTCTCGCCATAGATATCTACCAACTCATTCTCATTCGTCATACTG
>SLBU01000017.1 GCA_007126175.1 Kiritimatiellia bacterium | reverse complement strand
GCCTCGCCGATATCAATAATCACCGCCATGCCGGTATTCGGGATGGCCAGGCTCTGCCGCTGGGCCTCCCGGATACGACTGTAGCCGTCGCCACCCGCCGGATCGTCGGTCGGCTTGCCGAGGTTGGCGAGCTGCACGAAGTAGAAGGGGAAGTCCCCCTGGTCCCAGAGCGTGCGCCATCCGCCGATCAGCGCCTGCTTTTTATGATAATACTCGAGGCCCTCGCTGCCATTGGATTCCCCTTGGTACCAGATGGCACCGCGGATGGCGAACGGGATCAGCGGATGGATCATCGCGTTGTAGATGCGCGTAGGTTCCCTGTTCCCGGTCCCTTGAGCCGGAAACATGGGCACGGCGGGCGGATTCAGGCCCTTCTCGACATTGGCCTCGGCCAGCGGAATCCATTCGCGCATCGCGCTGAATGCCTCCCGGTAGGCCATCCTGCCGGCCTCGGTGGATGGCAGAGTGGCATCAACCCTTGCAGCCATGCCAGCCAGTTCCGGAACGCTACGGAACCCCTCGGGGGGCGTCCAGGGTTCGATTCTCGTGCCGCCCCAGTTTGAGCCGATCAGGCCGATCGGAACCCCCAGCTCCCGGTACAGGTGACGGGCAAAGAAATAGCCGACGCCCGAGAAGTTGTCGACGGTTGCCGGCGAGCTGACCTGCCAGGCGGCCGTGAGATCATCCAACGGCAGATCGGCGGTATTGTTCGGTACCTTCATGTGCCGGATCAGCGGATAGTCCGCCGCGGCAATCTCCGCCCTAGAATTCATGATCCGCCTGCGCAGCGTCCACTCCATGTTCGACTGACCCGAGCAGATCCAGACATCGCCCACCACGACGTTGGCGAGCAAAATCGGATCGCTCGCCGGATTGCGCTTCGAGGAGACCGAGAATACGCGGCCGTTCGTGGACGCGGACATCGGCGGCAGCGTCGCGCGCCACGCGCCCGACGCATCGGCAATGGCCTCGACGGACTGGTCGGCAAAGGCGACCACCACCGCCTCACCTGCATCCGCCCAGCCCCAGACGGGCACCTCGCGGTCGCGCTGGATCACCATGTTGTCGGTAAAAAATCCCGGCAAGCGCGGGGCAGCGGCGGCTTCATACCCCAACAACAGACCGAAGGCAGCCGTGAGTCCAAGTAAACGGTTCCATTTTTTCTGATTCTGCATGTTGCATTCCTTTTCGGCTGTTTTCTAGTCGCGATGAAAGTCTTATCACGGATGACAAAAATCATAGCGTAGCACTCGGGAGGTGCCAAGACCCTAAAAACAGAATGTTATTCGGCTGACGTTCTGGTATAGAGTTGTGCCATGAAAAAACATCTGATTACCGGCGGCGCGGGTTTTATCGGCTCGCATCTGGCAAGGAGGCTGCTCGACCAGGGCGATGAAGTGACCGTGATGGACAACCTGTTCACGGGCAACAAGTCTAATATCTACGGCCTGATGGAGAACCCGCGCTTCACCTTCATCCTGCACGATGTCACCCAGCCGTTCTGGGGGCAGTTCGACGAGATCTACAACCTGGCCTGCCCGGCCTCGCCAATCCACTACCAGCGCAACCCCGTCGAGACGATCAAGGCCTCGTTTGTCGGCATGCTCAACGTGCTGGAGTTGGCGCTGAAGACCAAGGCCCGCGTGCTGCACACCTCCACCTCGGAAATCTACGGCGATCCGCTGGTGCATCCGCAGCCCGAAACCTACTGGGGCAACATCAACACCATCGGCATCCGCAGTTGCTACGACGAGGGCAAGCGCGCCGCCGAAACGCTTTGCGTCGACTACTGCCGTGAATATAATGTAGACGTGCGCCTGGTGCGGATCTTCAATACCTACGGACCCAACATGCACCCGCAGGACGGGCGGGTCGTCAGCAATTTCATCATGCAGGCACTCCAGGGCCATGACATCACCATCTACGGTAGTGGCCAACAGACCCGCAGCTTCCAGTATGTCGACGACCTGATCGAAGCGGTGACGAGACTGATGCAACTGGAACGCTATCCTCTGGCAGAAGCCTGTCGCCGACACGGGTTCGACATCCCGGTCGTCAACGTCGGCAACCCGAACGAGTTCACGATCCGCGAGCTGGCAGAGACCGTGCTGGCGCTGTTGCCCGAAAGCAATAGCAAAATCGTGTACCGCGCACTGCCGATGGATGACCCGCAACGCCGCAAGCCGGATATCACACTGGCGGGCGAACTGTGCGACTGGGCACCGGCCGTGCCGCTGGCAGAAGGTCTCAAGCACGCCATCGCCTATTTCCGCACAAGACTGCCGGGCGCGTGCGCGTGAGATTGGTGAGGAGAACGTAATTGGGGACGGGCAATACGAGCGGGCAATTTAGAGCGATTCGGTTGATGTTTGGTGTTTATAAAAGAAAGGGGACACACTATCTGAGAAAGGTTTTGGAAATCGGGCGTGCTCGTTTCTTCAGGTATATGTAGGGACCATTGGGGGCTCTACAATACGTTGACGCCTCTCAAATTGTCTGTCCCCATCCGCCCTTGTTAGGCCGGGAGATCGTTTAATAATCTCAATACAGTTTCTCGACCCCGATGAATTTGGGGATGAGGAAATTACACATCAGGAGATTGTTTTAGAGGACTTTTTGCGGTGTGCGGAATCACCGGAATGGAAGGCACAGATCGTTAAAATTGAACGGTCTAACGTCGCAAATCTGCCTGAGAGGCGAGGCAACGAGCCTCGATAGGCAGCATTTGCTTGTTCGATCCTTATACTTCTTTCAGCCTTCCTGCTGCAAAGCGGTGGAGCACGCTTGCCATAAGCGTTTGATAGGGGATTCCGTCTTCAACGGCTCGTGTTTGAAGAGCCTCCAGGTCGCGCGTTGAAATGCGAATATTTACCCGCTTGTCTTTTTTTAGTGTGTTGCGGGCATATTCCTGATGTTTCTTAATCTCGGCTTTCAGATTCTTTACGGATTTCCATTCCCCGCGCTCGATCGATTCGATCAACTCTTGCTCTTCCGCATCTAGATATAGTTTTTTCATAATATCACCTCAAATACTGCCTAGTCAGTTTACGGTTGGGGACAATGGTTTTCAAAAAACGCTCTTGCCCCTGTTCGACAAAGGGCACGGCATACGCATAGTCATTAATATTGACCACCAATACCTGCTGATGCGGATACTTCGTCTGGTTGTGGTGTGTTATGATGTCCAGCACGTCGCCATTGTCAATATGCATCACGACTTGCTCAAACGACACCCCGCGTGCTTGCTTCAGGATAGCGTTCTTTTCCTCGTCCCAGTGATATGTGATCATGCTTACAGAGTGGCACAATGTGTGCCCATTGGCAATATCATTTTCTGATCGAACGTCGTGAATCAGACTTTGGCGCACTAGCGACAATAGTCTGCATTCATCTTGTTGGAACTCCATGTTCATAACGTGAGGCATAGACATCCAGTAGCCGTCGAATCATTTTCTGATAGGCAGTATGGTTGCGCTTAGCCTCCCGCTTGAAAAAGTCCACGCTTGAGCGACTCAAGCCGATAGTCACTTTGACCGTGTCTTCCTCAAAAACAAGTTCGTGAGGTGGTGGCAGGAAATCCCTGACAACCTTCAGCTCACCCATGGGTTCATCCGTGTATTTGATTTTGCTTTTCATATAGCTGCCTTCCTTTTCTCCAATATCCGGCTCCGATAATCCGGATCGCATCACCCCGATACGTAAAGCGTACCGTAAGTATGCCGTCCCCGACCTGCCCGATACAGAAGAACCGATTTTCATCGGAGCTGTGAGCCGCATCTTCGGCAATAACACGCTGTGGGTCTGAAAATGCGTATCGCGCCAGATGAAACGCAACGCCATGCTTCTCCTGGTTGCTTCGCTCCTTTTCGTCATCCCATTCAAATCGTGTCATGACATAAAACTACCACCGCTCGCGACAAAAGGCAATACCGTTATATGGCCATTTATATGTATCAGTGGTATCGCCGCATGCCGCTGCATTTCATCTTAGTTCCAACGCTTGAGTGAACCTTTTCAGGAAGTTGTATCAACTTCCTGAAATAGGGAGCAGGCTGTTGTTGTGTGCCGGGCATGCCCGGCTGTTTGTCGGTGCGCTCCGCGAGCGTACCAAAGTTCAAATACGCGTCAAGCGTAAGTGAAAGGTGGTGCGGGAATCAAGGAGTTAGTCCGATCCCAGGTAGGCAATG
>SLBU01000133.1 GCA_007126175.1 Kiritimatiellia bacterium | reverse complement strand
GTTCTCTTTGTTTGCGAGAGTTGGGCGGGGGTGAGCTTCGGTCCACGCTGGAGCGTGGCGTTCCCAGGGCATGGCCGTTGTGCAAATATTTGCACGCAGTTTAGGGCTTTTCTGTGAATAGTTTTCATGCCTTGAAAAGTAATCTTTAGGCCGCTGGGAGTCATGCCTACCAGCTATAGGGGCCAGCCCCTTTAGATTGCTTTTGCAATGCCATCTTGCGTGATGGTAAAAGCGCGGATGTAAACGTAATGATATGTATGGAGAGTTTTGATTATGTCGACTCAGATTGCTGCGCAGATGTTCACCGTACGTGCGTTCACCAAGACCGTCGCTGATTTTGCTGCTAGCCTGAAGAAGATTGCGGATATCGGCTATCCCGCCGTGCAGCTTTCCGCTGTGGAGGTCGGTGTAAAGTGGTATGCCGTTGAGCAGGATCAATGTTTTCGCGACCCGTTTGACTGCCTGAAATCCAGCTTCGATTTCTTGCGCACAAAAGGGATCTAACTGGGCGGCATTAGCAGGGGGTGACACCTTTTTTGAGGATGAGGTTGCCGTATTTGGCGAGTTCGCCGGTCATGACGACGGCATAGGCCTTTTTGGTGCGTTCGTAGAATGCGAAACGCTCGATGCGGGCGGGGGCGACGGCATCGGGTACGTGTTTCTGGACTGCGGCCATATAGGCTTTTTCGACTTGGGGGTCGAGGGTGTCGCCTTCGAGGACGGCCATCATGATGAGGGGACATTCGACGTAGCTATCGAGTTCGAAGAGGGGGATGATGGCATCGAGCAGGTCGGGGATGCGCAGTCCGTCGGCGCGGATGACATAATCGTTGAAGCTTTCGGCTGGGAAATGGGCGTCGGCAAGTACGATTTCGTCGCCATGGCCCATGCGGGCGAGCGCCATGAGCAATTCCGGTGACACTATTGGTGATATTCCCTTTAGCATAGCAGTCGTCTCCTGTTGTTGTGTGTGTATCGTTGCGGCGCATCCTGCACCTGACTGCGAGCATAAGAGGACTGGTCAACTCGCTGCAACAAGTTTTTGTTTTTGCTGTTCTGCGGGTTCGGTTTACGGGAAGAGGGGGGGCCTAACGGGAGCCTGCGCCGTACGGGGGGTGCGTGCTTGGCGTACGGCATATGCGCTGTGCGCATTCTGCACAAAAGTTTTCGATGGAATCACACTTTTTCCTGTGATCTGTGCTTGGGGATGTGGTAGCAATAGTGCATGAGGGAATCGGAATGCGTCGGTAATGGTGCGCAAACCGAACAGAAGATAATCACGAACTGGGGCATTGGGAATAACCAGCCCATCAAGTCAGGAGAGAGAAGTAATGGCGGACTTGTCGACGAAATATATGGGGCTTGAACTGAAGAACCCGGTTGTGGTGGCGGCCAGTGCGCTATCTAGCAAGGTAGACAACATTGTGGCGGCAGAGGAAGCGGGTGCTGGTGCGCTGGTGATTCGCTCTTTGTTCGAGGAGCAGATCCGGCATGAGATCGGGCAGTTGGATGAGGCCTTGTCGCAAGGGGCGGAGTCGTATGCCGAAGCGCTGTCGTATTTTCCGGCGATTTCGCATGGTGAGGCGAAAGAGCATTTGTTCTGGGTGGAGCGCAGCCGTGCGGCGACGCAGATGCCGTTGATTGGCAGTTTGAATGCGGTCTCGCAGGGTAGTTGGGTAAAGTATGCGAAGCAGTTGGCGGATACGGGGGTGAATGCGCTGGAGTTGAACTATTATAGTGTTGAAGCGGACATGAACCGTGCGGGGGCAGATGTCGAGAAGGCGATGCTCGATATTGTTGCAAGTGTCAGGCAGGAGGTCTCGCTGCCGATTGCGGTAAAGATCAGTCCGTTTTACACGTCTGTAGGGAATTTGATTCAGCAGTTGGAGGGTGTCGGGGTAAACGGGGTGGTGATGTTCAACCGTTTTCTGCAGCCGGAGATTGATCCGGATCGTGAAGAGGTGCTGCATGAGATGACTTACAGCACGGCGGCGGAGATGCGGGTGCCATTGCGTTGGATTGCGTTGCTGTATGGGCGCACGGGTTTGGATATGGCAGCGAATACGGGGGTGATGGAAGCACGCGATGTGGTGAAGTGCCTGTTGGCGGGGGCGTCGGTTGTGCAAGTGGCTTCAACGTTATTCCGCAATGGCATCGGGCATCTGACGTCGCTGGTCAGTGGTGTGTCGGAGTGGATGGATGGGCACAATTATACGAAGGTGGCAGACTTCCAGGGTACACTGAGCCAGGCGAAGTTCGAGGGGAATCCGGTGATGTATGAGCGTGCGCAGTATCTGGATTTCCTGATGTCGCGCCAGCGCTGGGTGAAGAGCTAAGGGCGTGCGCATTACGGGCGGCATGTTTCGCGGACGGCGGCTGCAGTCGGTGCAGGCCGCCGTTCTGCGTCCTACCCAGGATCGTGTGCGTGAGGCGTTGTTTTCGGCACTGGCGGACGCACTGCCGGGCTGCAGCTTTTTGGATCTGTATGCGGGCACGGGCAGTGTTGGGATTGAGGCTTGGAGTCGTGGGGCGGCCCGCGTGTGCTGGGTGGAGGGCAACCGTCGAATATTCAGTGTGTTGGAGCGGAATGTTCGCGACTTGGCAGATGCGGATGGTGGTGTTACGCTGGAGCCGCGTTGTATGAATGCCGTGGCGTTTTTCCGGCAGGAGCAAGCAGGGCAATTTGATATTGTGTATGCGGATCCGCCGTATGCGCGCAACCGGAATGAGGCGGAAACGGTGTTGCCGCTGCTGGCGGGCTCGCCCCTTCTGCGGGCAGGGGGGCTTATGGTGCTGGAGCAGGGGGCGGATGAGGCGGCGCCGGAGCATCCGGCGTGGGATATGTTGCGCGAGCGTCGGTATGGTAGTTCGATGTTGCGATTTTTCCGTATGAAGGGACAGAAATGACGAGGTTGGCAATATATGCGGGAACCTTTGACCCGATTACGTTTGGACACCTCGATTTGGTGCTGCGCTGTAGTGAGTTGTTTGATCGTTTGATTGTGGCGGTCTCCTCGGGGGGGCATAAGGCACCGCTGTTCGGTGCGCAGGCACGTGCGGGCATGATCCGGGATATTGTGCAACGCCTAGAGTTGGATAATGTCGAGGTGGATCTGTTTGATGGGTTGTTGATCGATTACGCGCGCACGCGCGGTTCGCGGGTGCTGATCCGGGGATTGCGGGCCTATTCGGATTTCGAGTATGAATTCCAGATGGCCTTGACGAACCGCAAGCTGGCGGGCGAGATCGAGACGTTGTTCATGATGCCAAAGGAGAATCACAGTTATGTGAGTTCGAGCACGGTGAAGGAAGTGGCAAGTTTTGGTGGTGCGGTGGACGATTTTGTTCCGCCGGAGGTTGTGTTAGCGTTGCATGCGCGTTTTTCGGGAGGGAGCTTATGATCATTGGCTTGGCGGATATCGGGCCGGATGGCCTGGATGTGTCGGGGGAGGTTCCGGAATCGGCATTGGGTTGTCATGCGGAGGATCCGGTCCGCTGCACGGGACCGGTGCATAGCGAACTGCATTGCCAGATTGTGGATCAGGAATTGTTGGTGGATGGTACGCTCTCTGCAAGCCTGGAGATGCGCTGTCGGCGTTGCGACTGCACGTTCACCGGCGTATTGGAGAATGTGCGCTACCACTATGATTTGGCGCTTGATCCCATGCCTGAATCTGTGGACTTGACCGACGATATCAGAGAGTCTATGCTCCTCGCTTTTCCGTCGTATCCCGTTTGTGCGGAATCGTGTAAGGGGCTGTGTGCGCAATGTGGCGCAAATTTGAACGAGGAGGTCTGCGGTTGCAAGCCTCCTGCGGATGTACGGTGGGGAGCTTTAGATCGTTTAGGATAGGAAAGGAGTAGCGTTATGGCAGTGCCAAAAAGGAAATCGTCGAAGCGCAAATGCCGTGCGCGGAAGGGGTCGCATGCTTCGGTTGTGCGTGCTTCTCAGGCTTGTGTCGCATGTGGGGCCCCCGCCCAGCCGCACCGTGTGTGCAAGGCTTGTGGGCAGTATCGCGGTGTGCAGGTTTTGACCGTGGCAGCAGAATAAGCAGGGTCCATCATGCGCATAGCGATTGATGCGATGGGGGGCGACTTCGCGCCCCGCGAGGTCGTTGCCGGTGCCGTGCAGGCAGCTTCACTGGCAAATATTACGGCCTTGATTCTGGTGGGAGACGAGGCGGCGATACGCGCCGAGTTGTCCGTCTGTGGTGGTGACCAGGGAAAGATCGAGATCCGGCATGCGTCGGAGGTTGTGGGGATGGGGGAAACCCCGGCCCAGGCCGTCCGGCGGAAAAAGGATTCATCGATTGGCCGAGCGGTGGAGTTGGTGCGCGATGGTCTGGCCGATGCGGTGATGTCGGCCGGGAATACCGGGGCGGCTGTGGCGGCCTCGACATTGAAGTTGCGTACGTTGCCGGGCGTGGATCGTCCTGCGATTGCGACGGTCATGCCGACCCAGAAGATGCCTGTCGTCCTGTTGGATGCTGGTGCCAACACGGATTGTTCCCCCAAACAGTTGACGCAATTTGCGGTGATGGGGAGTGCCTATTCGCATCGGATCATTGGTCAGCAGAATCCGGTAGTCGGTTTGCTGAGTATTGGTGGCGAGGAAAGCAAGGGCAACGATGTCACGAAGAAGACGCATGCCGCCTTGCAGCATTCTGAGCTGAACTTCAGGGGCAACGTAGAGGGGCGTGACCTTTTCGAGGGTGATGTTGATGTTGTGGTCTGCGATGGTTTTGTGGGGAATATCGTTCTGAAAACGAGCGAAAGTGCTGCGACGGCTTTTACGCGCTGGCTCAAGCGGGAGCTGACGGCCAATCCGATTCGTAAGGCAGCGTGCCTATTGCTGAAGGGCGCGTTTCGTGCCCTGAAAAAACAGTTGGATCCGGAAATGTATGGTGGTGCGCCGTTGCTGGGCGTAAACGGGGTATGCATTATTGCCCATGGAGGTTCCTCGCGGCATGCCATTTTTCATGCAATTCGGGTGGCGGCAGAGGCGGTGCAGTGCCATGTGAATGATGACATCGTGCGCGGTGTGGCAAAGCTGAATGAGGCGACATGATTGACGATCGCGAAAAAGAAGTGCGTGTAATGATTGCGGGGACGGGTGCCTATCTGCCAGAGCGTGTATTGACGAATGCCGAGTTGGAGCGCATGGTTGACACGAGCGATGAGTGGATAGCGGCGCGCACGGGCATGCGTGAGCGCCGGATTGCCCGTACCGACGAGGCCACCTCGGATATGGCTGCGGCTGCAGCGCGAGTGGCGTTGGCCGATGCTGGGATGGCGGCGGATGAGGTGGAGTTGATTATTGTGGGCACGAGTACTCCCGATATGCTTTTCCCGAGTACCGCTTGTCTCGTGCAAAGTGCCATTGGTGCAAAGGGGGCGCTTTGCTACGATCTTTCGGCGGCTTGTTCGGGGTTCCTGTATAGTCTGGAGACCGCCCGGGCAATGCTCCAAAGTGGGCTTTATCGGAATGCTCTCGTGGTTGGGGCCGACAAAATGAGTGCCGTGACAGACTGGTCCGACCGGGGCACCTGCATTCTTTTCGGTGATGGTGCCGGGGCCTTTGTGCTGAAGCCGACGGGAACGCATCGCGGGATTATGGCGACGGTATCCGGGGCGGATGGCAGCTTGGGGGATTTGCTGATGATTCCGGCCGGCGGCAGTCGTATGCCAGCAACACATGCGACGGTGGCTGAGCATCAGCATACGGTGAAGATGGCGGGCAATAATGTATTCAAGCATGCCGTGCGTTGTATGACCGAGGCGGGGCAGGGGGCACTTGCTAAAGTGGGGTTGACGGCCGCGGACGTGAAGTGGATGATTCCGCATCAGGCAAATATGCGCATTATCCAGGCAATTTCCGAACGGGTGGACATCCCGATGGACCGGATTGTGGTGAATCTGGATCGTTACGGGAATACGACTGCCGCGACGGTTCCGGTTGCCTTGGATGAGGCCGTGCGCGATGGGCGGATCCAGCGCGGTGATATTTTGTTGATCGTGGTGTTTGGGGGTGGTTTCACCTGGGGCGCGATGGTGTTGGAGTATTAACGCTGTACCCGGCAAGTGCCACGCATCATGCACCGGGTTCTGGTGCATGCGCACGGCGTCTGTACAGGCAAGCAAGAGGAGCAAGGTATGAGCAGCACGGCAATTGTATTTGCGGGGCAAGGGGCACAATTTGTGGGAATGGGCCGCGATTTGGCTGAGGCATATCCGGTATGTCGATCGCTATTTGCGGAAGCCGACGATGTGTTGGGGTATCCGTTGTCGAAGCTTTGCTTCGAGGGGCCGCAGGAAGAATTGACCAAGTCGAATCATTGCCAGCCGGCCATTTTTGTGATGAGCGTTGCCTGTTATCGGATTTTGCAGGGGTTGGTGCCGGATTTGGCGCCGGTTGCAATGGCGGGGTTAAGTTTGGGAGAATGGTCGGCGTTGCATGCGGGCGGCGTTCTGACCTTTGCCGACACGCTACGGATTTTACAGGTACGCGGCGCGGCGATGCAGGCGGCCTGTGAAGAACAGCCCGGTGGGATGGTGAGCGTGATGGGGCTGTCGCGCTCGGATCTGGAGGTTATTTGCCAGGAGGCCGGTGTGGAGATGGCAAATTTAAACGCCGAGGAACAGACGGTGCTGTCGGGGCCGAAAGCAGGCATTGAAAAGGCCGAATTTCTAGCCAGGGAACGTGGTGCCAAGCGGGCGATTGTGCTGGAGGTAGCGGGGGCTTTTCATTCGTCGTTGATGCGTTCGGCAGTCGAGAAGCTCGAAGAGGTGCTTGCGGATGTTGTGATCTCGGTGCCGTCGATTCCGGTGGTTTCGAATGTGACCGGAAGGTTTCATGGCGATGCGGATGCGATTCGCCGTGAGATGTTGCGGCAGGTCACGGAGTCTGTGCATTGGTATGAGGGCGTCGGGGCGATGACAGGTGCGGGGGCGGAATGTTTTGTGGAGTGTGGCCCCGGCAAGGTATTGACGGGCTTGATCAAGCGCATTGCCAGAGGAGCCAGGCTACTGAATGTGCAGGACAGCGCGAGCCTGGATGCGGCGATCGCATCCCTGCGCGATTGAAATTTGTAGAAAAACACGGGAGGGTGAGTATGGGAGAGCTACAAGGACAGACTGTGATTGTGACGGGGGCTGCGCGTGGCATTGGGCGCGTGATTGCCGAGCAACTGGCGTCGGCTGGCGCTGCTAACGTTGCGCTGTGCGATGTGAATGCGGAGTGGTTAGCGGATACGGCGGCAGCGGTAGAGGCGCTTGGAGCCAAGACGCATTGTCTGGCGGTGGATGTCAGCAGCGGAGAGGCTGTGCAGCAGGCGGTGGATGCCGTGATGGCTGCGACGGGCCGGATCGATGTGCTGGTGAATAATGCCGGCATCACCAAGGATGGGCTGATGATGCGGATGAGCGAATCCGACTGGGACGCCGTTCTGGATGTCAATCTCAAGGGCACGTTTCTTTTTACGAAGGCTGCGAGCCGTCCGATGATGAAGGCGCGGTCTGGGGCGATCGTCAATATTGCCTCAATTATTGGCTTGATCGGGAATGCCGGACAATGTAACTATGCGGCATCAAAAGCGGGGGTAATCGCTTTGACCAAGTCCTCGGCGAAGGAGTTGGCTGCGCGCAATATCCGCGTGAATGCAGTGGCACCGGGTTTCATCACATCGAAGATGACGGAGGTGTTACCGGAGGAGATAAAGAATAAGATGTTGGAGCAGATTCCGCTGGCGCGCTTTGGGGACCCCTCTGATGTGGCGAAGGGAGTGCTGTTCCTGGTAACAGATGCCTCGGCATATATCACGGGGCAGGTGATTTCCGTCAATGGCGGAATGTTCATGTAAGTGGGTATCACTATGGATGGGTAGAATCTTCCCGGTTAGAAGATTCAGTTGAAGAAAAAAAACGGGCAAGGAGAAGAGATCATGGCATTGGAAGACAAAGTAAAAGACATCATCGTTGAGCAGTTGGGTGTAAACGCAGATCAAGTGAAGCCGGAGGCTTCGTTCATTGATGATCTGGGTGCGGACTCGCTGGACACGGTGGAGTTGGTGATGGCGTTCGAGGAAGAGTTTGGCGCTGACATTCCCGATGAGGATGCCGAGACGCTGACGACAGTTGGCGCGGTGATTGAATATATGAAGTCCAAGGGCGTGGAAGCGTAATTGGATATCGCCAGAAAATCGGAGGGTACACGAAACGGCCCTCCGGTTCTTCTGTTTTTTTATCATAAACGTAGACAGGGAGCATGCCGTGGATCGTAGAAGAGTAGTTGTTACCGGTATCGGTGTCGTTTCACCCATTGGCTGTAACCTGCAAACGTTCTGGACCAATCTGGTGGCAGGCCGCAGTGGCATTGACCGGATTCAGGGGTTTGATCCCACCGAATATTCCGCGCAGATCGCGGCGGAAGTACGGGATTTCCCGATTGACGATTTTATTCCCAAGAAAGATCAGCGCCGGATGGATCGGTTTTGCCATTTTGGCATTGCGGCAGCTAAGATGGCAATGGATGATGCTGCCTTTGATCGTGACAAGGAAGATCCTACCCGCATGGGCACCATTGTGGGCTCTGGCATTGGGGGGCTTTCCACGCTGGAGACCCAACACTCGACGCTGGTCGAGAAGGGCCCGGGGCGCTGTTCGCCCTTTATGATTCCCCAGATGATCGTGAACATGGCTTCGGGTTTGATTGCGATTGAACATAATTTACAGGGTCCCAATTTTTGTGTTGTATCGGCTTGTGCCTCGGCGGCCCACTCGATTGGTGAAGGTTTGCGCATTATTCAGCGCGGTGAATGCGACGTCATTGTGGCAGGGGGGGCCGAAGCCTCGATTACCGGCCTGGGGATTGCCGGGTTCGCGGCGATGAAGGCTTTGAGTACGCGCAATGAGGATCCGCAGACGGCGAGTCGCCCCTTCGATAAGGAGCGGGATGGTTTTGTGATGGGTGAAGGAGCTGCGGTACTTGTGCTCGAAGAATACGAGCATGCCAAGGCACGCGGTGCGCAAATCTATTGCGAGATTGCCGGGTTTGGTCAGACATGCGATGCGTATCACATGACCGCACCGATGGATGCGGGTACGGGTGCCACGCGTGCAATGGTGGCCGCTTTGCGCGATGCCGGTCGCGCGGCAGAGAGCGTCAACTATATCAATGCACACGGAACGAGTACGCCGTTGAACGATAAGATTGAGACGCGTGCGATCAAGGGTGCACTAGGCGAGCATGCACGCAAGGTCGCGATCAGTTCTACCAAATCGATGACGGGCCATTTACTGGGTGCGGCTGCTGGTGTCGAGTCGGTTGCATGTGCCATGGCCATCCGCGATGGGGTGGTGCCCCCGACCATCAATCAGCTCGTTGCGGATCCTGAATGCGATTTGGATTATGTGCCCAACACGGCCCGCGAATTGCCGGTATCTGTGGCCTTGAACAATTCGTTAGGGTTTGGCGGGCATAATGCCTGCCTCTGCATGACGCGCGTTTAAGGCGACGTACGAATGTGCACAAGCAGGCGATTGGCGGCGAGCAGATCCTCGTCTGCGATGTTGCGTGCTCCGTGCAAAAGCTGTTCCAGCATGCTGGCGGCGACTTGTGTGCGACCTTGTCGCCACAGCAGTTCGGCGAGATGCATCTGGCTGCGGAACCATATCCGGGAATCGGGGGGTGCCTCGCGTAGGTTGCGCGAGAGCAGTTCCCGCGCGGCTTCCAGATCGTTATTGCGTAGAAGCACAAAGGCCAAGGTATCTCGAATTTCGGGGTTTTCGTCAGCCATCGGTATCAAGGTGGCAATCCATTGTGCTGCTTGGGGGGCGGTGTCTGGGTTTTCTGCCAGGATATAGGCGAGGTTATTGATCATGACGGGGTCTTCTGGGTGTATGGCCAGCCCTTGTTGCAAGATACCCGCGGCATCCATCGCGCGGTTGGCATGCCGGAGACCATCGGCAGCAATCAGAAATGCCAGCCGGTTGGTGCTGCCTGCCTGGATTGCATTGCGCATTTCAAAACTTCCTTCGCGTATATCGCTGCCACCACGCGTGTATCGTACGAAGCCAAGTAGTTCGGTCCAGAACGTGTTATCCGGTTCGGCTTGGCGTAGCTGACGCAGTGCATGTATGACGTTACTGTCGCTGTCGATCTGTCCGGCTTGGATCTTGCTCCTGATGAACCGGGCATATAGTTCGGGGGCGGCCTCGCCGGCTGCTTCAATTGCGGCTTCGATGTGATACAGGGCTCGTCCACGATTGCCGGTGTACTCGGCGGCCTCCACGCCGAGCAGATGGGCAGCGAGCAGTCCGCGTTCGCGCCCATGATACAGGTTGATGAGAACGATTGCCTGCTGGTAATATTCGCCGCGCCAAAGGAAATCGGCGGCGCGCACGAGCGTTTCCACGGGGAATTGTGCATTTTCGCGAGCTTCGAGCAGGATGTGTTGGCGTCGATGTGTGTGTGTCTGATTGCGTTGGGTTGTTTGTGAGATCCATACAAGTTGTGCGAGCCATAGATCGGGGTCGTCAGGGCAGAACGAACGTGCAATGTCGAGAATGTCGCCGGCATCAGGTGCCCCCCGCAGCAGGGTTTTCCATAAGATGGGTTCGTGTGGATTCGCCATGACTGCTAAACGAGCTGCTTGATCGGCCCATTCGGGTTGGCGGTGTTCATGGAGGAGCATGGTAAGGAGGTACATGTTTTCGGCTTGCTCGATCCGTGTGTCGGCTGCCATAAGCCACATTGTGAAATCAGGCCTGTCTTCGGGATGGGCGCGTGCCTGCTCGAAGAGTGGATAGATGGGGCTCTCGGGGGGAGGCGCTATTATTGTGATTTCACCTTTCGCGAATGGTGTTAAGAGCGCCTCTGCTGGCGTGAGTCGTTCAGATGGCGGATGTTCTGGGGGGGGAGATGCCGGCGAGAGTAAGCGTTGGCGACGAAAGGTTGGCAACTCGGTGAAACGTTCGGTTGCCAGTAGCGCTTCTGCTTCCAGTGCATCTGTGGCGGGGGAACGGCGAATGGTTGTGTTTTCCAGCAGATGCAAGGCATGTTCAGGCTGCGCGAGCTGGAGCATGATATCTGCTGCGATGGTCCTGATTACGGGGTCATCGGGAAAGCGTTGCAGGGCTTCTCGACTGGTATAGAGGGCTGTGATAGGGAGACGATTGTTCCAGAGTAGATCAACCAACTGAATCAGGAGTGGTAACTGATGTGCGGTTTGGGGTTCAGGTGGCAATGCACGTGGGGGCCAGTTTTGCTGCCATGGGAGCATGTGTTCCGGGGCAAGCGCGGGGGCGTGAAAAATCAGTGTGCGTTGCCGGGCATAGGCTTGCCAGGGGTTTCCTGCTTGTTGTTCCAGCCTCGCCTGGTGATAGTTTGCAAGGGGCGACCAGTCCGGGTGTTGCAAAGCAAGTGTTTTGCATTCTTGATGGGCTTGTTCCAGGTGGCCCTCTGTTTCCAGTAATCTGGCATAATCGAGTTGCAGTTGCGGACTCTGCCGTCGCGCGTGGAGGGCATTTTCCAGTGCTTGCAGCGCTGTTTCCCGCAATGCGTCTTGCCATTGCTGTTTGTCTTCGAGAATGCGTGGGAGTTCGTCTGCGTGCGGGATATGGTTCGCGATGGATTGAAAGAAGGGGACGTGCTGCCCGAGGACGGCCAGAGGGAGGACATCAGTGATTGTGCCCGGCGTTGCGGCTGGAAGGCGCAGGTAGTGGTTATGGAACAGGAACCAGTTTTCGGCGTGTGTTGCCAATGCCAGCTTGGCGTGTGGAGACTGCGGGTACTGCTGTCGCATGCGCCGGTATGCTGGCCATGCCAGATCTGGCCGATTCAGCGCAAAGGATACATGCACAATGGCGAGGAGTTTTTCGGGGGAATCGGTTGCTTCGGTGATATTCTTGAGTAGCCTTGCCAAGCGTGGCTCCCATTCTGTCTGGTTCACGCGGGTGAGCAGTAGTGTGGGAATGAGCATGTCGTGGTGAGCAGGCCAGCGCTGCAAAGCGAACTGGGTGCGCTCGGCGGCATCACTGACGCGGCCTGTCTGCAATAGCGCCATGATTTGGCTGTGAAAGAGAGGGAACTCCATGGTATTCCATGACATCCATTGCGTGGCCCGCAGAAGGATGTCGCCCCTACCGCTATTTTGCAGCAGGGGAAGGGCTGGTTGGATGCGCGGGGCTTGGGTCAAGGTCTGCACGGCTTGCGGAGCCCAGTGCAGTACGGCTTGCTGGTCGCCGAGAGCCAACGCGATTTCCAGAAAGATCATCTTCCATATGGGATCAGCACTGGCTTGTTGCTGTAGTGTTTTCCAGAGCGAGCGTGCTTGTGGCCAATCCTGCCGAAGAATATGGGCGTGCGTCCGCAGTAAATGGATTTCCCGGATATGTTCCGGTAAGGCAGTATCAGAGAGATCATCAAGGGCTTCGAGGGCTTGATCGGGCTTTGTGGCGAGCAACAAGATCCGGATCAGGCGTAACTGCCAGGCAGTGTCGTCGGGGCGTCGGGAAGCGACGTGATGCCCCAGTCGCAGGGCATGGACATAGGAATGTTGTGCGGTCATATCAGCAACAAGTTCGGATAGAATTGCCGTTCGCCGGGCGGGTCGGGCGGCAAATGAAACGGCGGCGAAGATGGCCAAGGTTGGAATAAGGATATAGGTATGGCGATAACGCCGTAGGACCCGGTGCCAAAATGGTGGAAATTCGCTGAGGGCCCCCGATGCTGCTCCGGGCAGGGGATCGATCCGTTGTTGCCGAATGTATCTGGCCGATTCGACCAATAGCAGGTTGAGCCCCACATTGATAATGGTAAGGATCATGACGATTATCGTGGTGTCGCGTAACAAACCGGAAATGGCCGCAGATGCTGGTGCAGGGCCAAAGCGGATGAGCAGGGTGATGCGTACGACGTTCCAGAAAAGCGCGCCCGCGACGGAAGATGCAGCCAGAAAACCGGCTTCCAGAAAA
The DNA here is from genome assembly GCA_007126175.1 of Kiritimatiellia bacterium. Classification (GTDB taxonomy): domain Bacteria; phylum Verrucomicrobiota; class Kiritimatiellia; order UBA8416; family UBA8416; genus T3Sed10-140. The sequence continues at coordinate 1,714 of SLBU01000133.1, read as the reverse complement.
TGGTGGCGCCTCCAGATTGCCACCCCCGCAGCCATACCAAGCGCAACCAGCATTACGCCAGCCCCGTGGTAGCCCTCCGGGATGACATATGCGTAGAGGTCTGTACGCAGCACGTCGCCGTCCGCCCATACGTGCATGCCAAAAAGGTGCATGAACCATCCACTTACGAGGGTTGTGATGCGGGCCCATGGTATCAGCATCTGCGTGGGGAGCGTACCCCTGCCACTATAAGTGAAGAAGGTGATCAACAGTAATCCCGCAAGGCTTGCGATGCCAAGTTGTTCTGCCCTTTTGTTATGAGGCTGATTATTCATCATGCAGTTGCCCCAGGTTGCCAAGGCCAGGGAATAGGCGACTCCAGAGCAGCACGATCACGATTGTGCCGATCCCGCCGCTGACCACCGAAAAGACCGGCCCGAAAAATCGTGCCACCAGACCGGACTCGAATCCACCGAGCTCATTGGAGGTTCCGATGAACATGGAGTTCACCGCAGATACGCGTCCGCGCATCTCGTTCGGAGTGCGAAGTTGCACCAACGTGTGGCGTACCACCACGCTGATATTGTCGAAGGCACCGGTTAAAAACAGCATCGCAAATGAAAGCCAGAACGAGCGCGAAACCCCGAAGATAATGGTTGCGAATCCAAAGGCGGCTACAGCGATAAGCATACTGCGCCCGGCGCGTTTGAGTGGTGGGCGGTGCGCCATGATCAGGGCCATCAGTAGTGCACCGATTGCGGGTGCGGCCCGGAGCCATCCGAGGGTTTGCTCGGGGCTTAGCCCGAAGGGACGGTGTGTGAGAATGTCACGTGCAAATACGGGCAGAAGATAAACGGCCCCCCCCAGTAATACGGCAAACATATCGAGGGATACCGTCCCGAGAATCAACTTCTGATGCCATACGAAAGCCAGCCCTTCGTGCAGTTGGCGACGGATCGAGCCCGGTTTTCCTTGTTTGCCAACAGGAATCTGTGTGCCCCGTAAAAGCAGCAGAAAGCCCGTGGTGCAGCAGGCGCTGAAGAAGTAGGCTGTGGGGATGTGGAAAGCAATAATGATGCCGCCTAGGGCAGGGCCTGCCACGGCGCAGAGTTGAAAGAGCGATGTGCGCCATTTGATGGCGTTCTCGAGGTTTTCCTGCGGCACGAGCAGGGGCAGAATGGCCGAAGATGCAGGACCGGCAATGCGGTTAAAACAGGCATCCATGAAAAGCAGCAGGAACATACCCACGACGGGACCTTCTCCCAAACTGAAGGCTCCGAGGCTGATCGAGGTAAGGGTGGTGCCGCAGAGACCGATTATGATAATGCGCTTGCGGTTGTAGACATCGGCGATGTATCCGGCTGGTAAGGTGAGCAGCAGCATCGGGATCGCTTGGACAAGTCCCGTCAGCCCGAGCAGCCATACGGAATTTGTCCGGACATAGAGCTCCCAGCCGAAGGCAACACTCTGTGCGGCAGTACCGAGGTGGATCAAAAACCCCCCAATGAACAGGATTGTGAAAGCCGGATGACGAAACGCCGCATACGCATCGTGTTTGCGGGGGGGGCAAAAGGGTGGCATTGTGTCTCGCATACCTATGTGTTCTCACTTCTCGTACAATTGCTAAAACCTAGCCAAAAATATTTGAAATTAGTTTCCGTGTGAAGCGGTGTTTTGCTGTTTAGCGTTTTCTGTGGTGCGAGTGTTCAGGTGTTCAGAGTTCAGAGTTCAGGAC
>SLBU01000168.1 GCA_007126175.1 Kiritimatiellia bacterium | reverse complement strand
GCTCGATATGGGTTTGGGGGGCGAAGTCGAAGGTTCGTGGTGTGCCCCATTCTCGGATGACACGATTGTCGGTGGCATCCTTGCCGCGCAGTGTATGGGGGCCGGGCATGTTGGGGATGCGTAGCAGGCATTGCTCTTGCTCGGCCTCAACGGTTTTGACTTGCTCATCAAGTGCGCGAATCGCCTCTCCGATCGTGCGCACTTCGGCTTGGGTGGCGGTGGTGTCCTCGCCCTGCGTGCGGCGCTGGCCGATCTCCTTGGTAAGGCGGTTGCGTTCATTTTTGCGGGATTCGGCCTCTTGCAGCAGTTGGCGGCGTTTTTGGTCGAGTTCGAGCAGACTGTCGACGGCTACGGGGTCGGCACCGCGGGCTGACAATCCTTCCCGAATTGCCTCTGGCGTTTCCCTGATACGTTTGATGTCGAGCATGGCGGTTCTCCTTAACTATGTTTTACTGTCGATATAGATGTACGGCGATGCCGGTGAGTACGATTCCGAGAAAGAGCAACAAGCTCAAGAGTTCTTCCCGCGTGAGGGGTTCGAGTAGCTGCCGGATCTTTTTCATGACACGGCAATGTTGACGAGCTTGTTGGGAACAATAATGACTTTGCGGATCGTGCGATCCTGCAGCCAGCGCTGGACTTCGGGGTTGGCGAATACAGTGTCCTGCACGGTCTGCTGGCTGGAGTCGGTGGGAAAGGTCAGCCGTGCCCGGATTTTTCCGTTGATCTGTACCGGCATCTCGACTTCGTTTTCACGCGCCACATCGGCATCGGCCTGGGGCCAGCCGCAGCGGAAAATGCTTTGGTCGTGTCCGAGTCGTGCCCAGAGTTCTTCGGCAAAATGGGGGACGATCGGAGAGAGCACCCGTAGAATGCACTCGAGCGCTTCGCGACGCACGGTGGGGTGGGTTTGTTCGGCATCGGCGCGGAATTGGGCCAAGAGTTCGTTACAGCGTGCAATGGCGGTGTTGAATTGAAAGCCACCCTCAATGGCTTCGGTCACGCGCATTACGCATTGATGGGTCTTGCGGCGGAGGGCCTGGTTGGTAGCATCCAGGGTTGCCGGAATGGGTTGATCCAGCGCGGCGAGGGTGGGAATCTGGTTGAGTACCAGTGCCCAAAGTCGGGTCAGGAGGCGCCAGGCACCATGGATGCCGGATTCGCTCCAGACCTGCATTTTGTCGGGCGGAGCATCGCTGACCATATATAGCCGCACCGTATCGGCCCCGAAACGATCAAACATTTTGTCAGGATCGACCACGTTGTATTTCGATTTGCTGATTTTGGTCATTTCCGATTTTACGGGTTTGCCACAATGGGCACATGTACCATCGTGGATGATATCGCCTTCGCGGCGGCCCTCGACGACATCCGATTCGTGTAGCCATTTATGGGTTTCGCAGAAGTAGGCCATCTTGCAAACCATACCCTGGCAGAAGAGGCGCTTAAAGGGTTCCTCGAAATCGAGCAGTCCGATATCGTGCAGGACCATGGTGAAAAAGCGTGCATAGATCAGGTGCATGGTGGCATGTTCGATGCCGCCAATGTATTGATCGACGGGCATCCAATGCTTGAGGACTTCAGGATCGAAGGGGGCGTTGGCGTTGTGTGGATCGCAGTAGCGCAAAAAGTACCAGCTTGAGTCGACGAAAGTATCCATCGTATCGGTTTCGCGTCGGGCGGACCCGCCGCATTTCGGGCAGGTACAATGCACAAAGGAGTCGCTGGATGCGAGCGGGTTACCGTGCCCCTCCTTGAACTGGACGTCGCGCGGGAGCCGCACGGGCAGATCGGTTTCCGGTACCGGTACAATCCCGCAGGCATCGCAATAGACAACAGGAATGGGCGCCCCCCAGTAGCGTTGCCGGCTGATGAGCCAGTCGCGCAGGCGGTAATTGATGGTTTTCTCGCCGATCTTCTGTTGTTCGAGCCATTGGATGATATCCGGCATGGCTTCGCGGTTCTCACGTCCGTCGAAAGGACCGGAACGAGCCATGGTGCCGGGCGCGACATACGCTTCGGTCATCGTCGCAGGGTCGAGCGCGGAGTCGGACGGTTCAATCACGACTTTTATCGGTATATCGTATTTACGGGCAAACTCGAAGTCGCGTTGATCGTGTGCGGGTACGGCCATGACGGCACCAGTGCCATAGCTCATGAGGGCAAAATTGGCGATCCAGAGGGGAACCGTATCGCCATTGACTGGGTTGATCACGTGGAAGCCCGTCCAGACACCTACTTTTTCGCGCTCGGCGATGTCTTTTTCGCTGGTGCCTTGGCGGCGAATGTCGCGAACGACTGCCATGACGCGCTGCTCATGGGGGGTTCCGGTAACGAGTGTTTCGACAAGCGGGTGTTCGGCCGCAAGGCTCATGAAGGTGACACCGAAAAGGGTGTCCGGGCGTGTGGTGAAGACGGGGAGCGTTTCTCCGGTTTCAGCGATGGTAAAGTCAATCCGGGCCCCTTCCGAACGACCGATCCAATCTTCCTGCATGGCCAGTACAGCCTCGGGCCACTGGCCCCGCAACTTTGTATGCCCGTCGAGCAGCCGTTGGGCATAGCGCCGCATGGCGAAGAACCATTGGGACATGTCCTTCTGCTCGACGATGGTGCCGCAGCGTTCGCATTTGCCATCATGCACCTGCTCGTTGGCCAGCACGGTGCCGCAGGGGGCGCACCAGTTCACGGGAGCTGTTTTCTTGACGGCAAGTCCGTTTTTATAGAATTGCAGGAAAAGCCATTGGGTCCAGCGATAATAGTCTTCGTGGCTGGTGGCGACTTCGCGCGTCCAGTCATAGCCCCAGCCGGCACGCTGCATCTGGGCCGTCATTTTCTCAATGTTCTTTTCAGTGAAGGGTTGCGGATGGGTGCCGGTGCGAATGGCCGCATTTTCGGCGGGCAGGCCAAAGCTATCCCAGCCCATGGGGGATAGCAGGTTGAAGCCTTGAAGGAGGTAGTAGCGCGAGATGATGTCGCCGAGGGTGTAGTTGATCACATGTCCCATGTGCAGTACACCGGAGGGATAGGGGAACATCGTGAGGCAATAGAAGCGTTTTGCGGCATCTGGATTGGCCTGGAAAAGTGCAGTCTCGCGCCAAGCTGCCTGCCACCGTGTTTCTATGGTGTGGAAGTCGTATTCGTGATTCATGATTCTTCGGTTTCCTCCACGGGTCCGAGGAAGCGATTTGCGCGCCAGCGTCCCTCAAAGCGTTGTCCATCGGCGCGGGTAAACACGCCCTTGCCCCAGAACTGATCGTTCTGCCATTGTCCCTCATACATACTGCCGTCGGGAAAGATAAACATGCCGGTGCCTTCCTGGAGGCGGTTGTTGCGCCAGACCCCGTTGATTTCACCGCCATTGGCAAAGGTATAGACGCCTTGTCCGTGGCGGAGGCCGTCTTCCCAGAACCCTTCGTAGGTTTCGCCATCGGGCAGGGTTTGGATACCGAAGCCGTGGCGCACGCCACGGTGCCATTTGCCTTGATAGGTTTCGCCATCGGGGAAGATGATTCGTCCGCTGCCCTGCTGCTCTCCGTTCAGCCATCCTCCGGTGTAGGTGCTGCCATCTGGCAAGCGGCGGGTTACGGTTTCGATGGTGGGTGCGAGGGGGGCTTTGGTCGGCTGTGTGACGGTTTGCTGCCGTTGCTGTTCGGCATCGCGTTGGCGTATGAGGGCTTCGAAACGCAGGCGGTACTCCGGACTTTGTACCCAGAAGACAGGGGTGGTTCCATTTTCGGCTTCGGCAAAAATGTCGGCACCTGCTGCGAGCAGGGCGGTAATGGCGGTGTCGGCTTCCTGGCGCACGGCATGGTGTAAGGGGGTTGAACCATCACGGGCGCGGGTATTGACATCGGCTCCGGCGCTGTGGAGTAATTCGATCATAGCGGCGGCCCCGCCTGTAGCGGCCCAATGCAAGGGGGTTTGCCCTTGATCTGTACGGGGTTCGAGCGTGGCACCACTTTCAATCAGCATGGTGGCAATAATCGTCTGGTTGCGGCGCGCAGCCCAATGCAGGGCGGTGCTGCCATTGGCGGCGGGATGATTCACTTCGGCGCGATGGCGGATAAGCGCCGCGGCCACTTCCGGAAGTCCGTATAAGGCGGCCCAGTGTAGCGGGGTGGTTTCCCCTGCGGCGCGGGCCTCTACCTGCAAGAGCGGCTGTTCGCTAATCATTCGCAGTGCTAGATCTGTGTTGCGTGCACGGATCGCGTCAAAGATTGCCTCTTTGGCTGTGACCTGTGAAGTGGTGGCGATTG
>SLBU01000019.1 GCA_007126175.1 Kiritimatiellia bacterium | reverse complement strand
TTGCAACGACATTGGCTCATACGCCGATATGTGGAGAGCGATGAGCAGCGCTTGCCGCTGTTGCCCGGAGGCGCGATGTTCGACGCCGCGGAAAGCGTGCAGGCTGAGATGGAGGAGGCCCTTCTGGCGGCGCGGCGCGCAGATGATGCTGGAAAATTGGTGCGTGCCACGTACAATCTGGCTGTGTATGCGCTTGCGGTTAACGAGATGGAGATGGTCGAGTCGTTACTGTACGAGTGTCTCGTGGCTGCACGCCGTTTGGAGGTGGTTCCCGCCGAAGTACGCCTGCTGCAAGCTGAATGGTTCCGTTTGTCGGGCCGTCCGGATGTATCGACCCCGCTGGCGGGCGAGGCATTGGATATGGCGCTCTCTGCCGGGCGAAGCGGTAGAACGGTTGCCGTACAGGCGCATTTGCTGTTGGCATCCTTCGCGCTCGATGCCCGGGAGGTGGATGCGGCACGCCAGCATCTGCGCGCGGTAACGCGCACGAGAGGGGCACGGGATGACACTTTGGTCGAGGCTGCCCTATTGGGGCTTGAGGCGCGTCTGGCTTTTATCGAAGGGCGGCTGACAGATGCGGGCAGACGGTATTTACAACAGGTCGATGCACTGCGCAGCCATGCCGCCTACGAACCGATGACTTTGGCCCTCATTCGTGCCGCCGATCTTTTTTATAATGCGGGCGATATTCCTGTGGCTGCCGAAACGTATCTGCGGGCCGCGGCGAGCCTGGCCGCGCAACAACAATTCGACCGTAGTCAGAGGGTCTTGCAGGTGGCCGCTACCACGGCCGCGCAGGCCGATGATGCCTTCTTGGTCAAGCGTGTTGCAGATCTTGCTGCGCAGTTGGGGTATTAACCGGCTTGGCTGTGCCTGTAGGGGAAAGAGGGACACTCCGATGGTATTTATGAGACGCCCAGTGTAATGGCGCGTCATGAATATAAATTCGCAAATATGACAAAATCGCGATTGTACTTGCTTTTGCTCTTGGATATGTTTACAAACGCGCGCAAGTATAATTGTGCCTTGATGAGATAGAGAGCGGAGCAAATCAGTAATATGGCTAAAACGGCAGCAGGGAAATCGTCGACACGGAAGAAAGTTCTACCCCAATCGAAATCGTCCACTACAGCGAAGGCCAGCGCGTCGCCTACGGTGGCGAAGGCGGGCAGTACGCAACGATCCAGCGGAACAAGCAAGACCACGAAGCGCTCCTCTCGCAAGGTTCCCGCCAAAAAGGTGGCCACGGCAGCGGGGAAGAGTAAGGGTTCCGGGGTGCCCCAGAAGGCGGCAGGTAAGCCTGTGCAGGCAAAGGCAGCATCGCGCCGCAAGGCATCTGCGCCCCCCGCAACCGGCACGACAAAAGGCGAAAAGAATACGCCTACTCGGACAGTTGCCGCGAAAGCGGTTACGAAGAAACGTCGCATCAAAACAGCAGAAACCAAAGAAAAGCCAGTTTCCGTTATGACCGATGTGTCTGACGCGCAAGCTGTCGTATCTGAAGTGGATGCGTATGTCGACCGGCGCACCGAGGAGGCGCCGTCGCCCGAGGACCAGGTTGAAGTTGAACTGACCGACGAGGAGCGTGCGCAGCAATTGTTTAATTCCGAGTCGGTTCGGCAGGAAGATATTGAAGCCGAGATTTATGCGGCAGAGGAGAAGGAGACCCGCATCATATCGGAGAAAGAGCAGCGTGAGCTCCGCAATAAGAAGGTCAAGGAACTGATTGCTTTGGCCGAGGATCAGGGCTATCTGACTTTTGAGGATATCAATGAGGCGATTCCCGAGAGTGTGATCGACCCCGACGAGTTGGAGGCCTATCTACAGCTTTTGCGCGGGATGGATATTGATATTGTCCAGTCCCAGGATGTCGACAAAATCAAGGAAACCCGCAAGAAGGGCAAAGTTGCCAAAGGGGGGCGCCTCGACTTTTTTGATGATCCGATCCGGATGTATTTGCACCAGATGGGGCAGGTGCCTTTGTTGACGCGAGAGCAAGAGGTGGAAATCTGCAAGAGAATTGAGGATGCCGAGATCCAGACACGCGTTACGTTTAATTATTTTGTCAACAGCGCCGATAAGTATTTGGCCTTGGCGGATCGTCTGGAGAATGGCAAAGAGCGTTTCGACCGGGTCGTGATCGATAAGTTTGTCGATAGCCGTGACGACTATCTCGGAATGTTGCCCAAAGTGCGTAACGACATCATGAAGATCCAGCAAAAGCTGATACAGACCTTCCATGAGTCCACCAAAAGTCGTACCAGCCGCGCCAAACAGGATAAACTTCGTGCTTCCTGCGAGAAGCTTCGCGAGAAGTTGGCTGTGGCGTTGAATGAATTGCATTTCAAGCAAAAGGTCATCGAGACCATGGCGGCAGATGCTGATACGGAGAACACGCGGTTTCGGATTGCCCGATCCTCTGTATTGAAACTCGAAGCCCAGCGCAAGGCCAAGGGACGCGAGGAGCAAATCCGTGAATATCGCAAACTCATGCTGGAATTTCAGAAAAATCTTTGCGTGCCGTTGGAGGATGTGCCGGAGCGCATGGATGCCTTGCGCAAGGCCATGCGGCAGGGGCAACAGGCGCGCACCGAGATGGTTGAGGCCAACCTGCGGCTTGTGATCAGCATCGTGAAAAAATACATGAATCGTGGTTTGTCCTTTCTTGATTTGATTCAGGAAGGCAACACGGGGTTGATGAAGGCTGTGGAGAAATTCGAGTATCGACGGGGCTATAAATTCAGCACGTATGCGACTTGGTGGATTCGCCAGGCGGCCACGCGTGCCATTGCCGACCAGGCGCGCACGATCCGGATCCCCGTGCACATGATCGAGACGATCAACAAATTGTTACGTGTGCAGAAGAAGCTGGTGCAGCAATTCGGCCGGGAGCCTACACCGGAAGAGGCGGCAGAGGAGATGGATATGCCGGTGGAGCGGGTGCGCGCCGTCTATAAGATGGCACAGCAGCCGATCTCTCTGCAAAGCCCCGTGGGCGACGGCGATGATGCGCACTTCGGTGATTTTATCGAGGACAAATCGGCCGAGAACCCCTCGGAAATGACAGCGTACAGTATGTTGAAGGATCGGTTGCAGGATGTTCTCGATACATTGACAGAGCGTGAGCGACAAGTACTGGATTATCGTTTTGGTCTTACCGATGGTTATTCCAGGACCTTGGAAGAGGTCGGCAAGAAATTTACGGTTACACGTGAACGTATCCGCCAGATCGAAGCCAAGGCGCTACGCAAATTGCGTCATCCGACGCGTATCCGGAAATTGGAAGGTTTTCTGGAAGTAAAATAACTGATGGTACAGGATCTACTGTATCTTCTCGTATGAGCCCGTCTTTCCTACTTGTGGGGCCGTACAAAACAGATAGTAAGGAGTTGGAGAAATGATGTATCCTTTGGTTGCAGGTGGCGTTGGGGTTGTTGTCGGTTTTGTGGCCGGATTTCTGGTGGGGCGTGGCGGCGCTAGTGACAAGGCTGTCCGCTCGGTGGCTGGTAGTGAACCTACGGGCAATGGGATTGAGCTCTATGTGGGCAACCTCTCGTATGATATGACAGATCCAGACTTGGAGAAGGCGTTTTCGGCTTTTGGTGGCGTGCTTTCAGCGCGTATTATCAAGAATAAGTTCAACGAGCGCTCCAAAGGCTACGGGTTTGTGGAGATGGAAAATCAATCTGGTGCCGACAAGGCGGTCAAAGCCATGAACGGCAAGGAAGTGATGGGGCGCAAATTGGTTGTGAATGAGGCACGCTCGAAATCACGCGATTAGAACGGTTCCTCTCAACCAAGCAGCATTTGGCGGCGGAGAACATCCGCCGCCTTTTTGCTTTCTGTATCGGCAATCGGGATAAGGGTTGCTGGCATTGGGCTACGCTTTTTTGCGTGTACGCACGATCTCGGGCAGATATTTGAACGCGGCATGGATTTTATGCATTTCGCGTGCTGGGCGCACGGGAATACCAAAGTAAACACCGGGCTTTTCGACATCCTGGAGCACACCGCTCATGGAGGAGATGTAGCTGCCCCGGCAAATGCGGATATGGTCGGATATGGCGCACATACCGCCGATTACGACTTGGTCCTCCACGACGGTTGAACCGGCAATTCCGGTGCAGGCGGCAATGTATACGTAGCGGCCGATCTGGCAGTTGTGGGCAATATGTACCTGGTTGTCGAGTTTTGTATGGTCGCCGATCCGGGTGGACTCGATGGCCGCACGATCAATCGTGCAGCCTGCACCAAGTTCCACATGATT
>SLBU01000011.1 GCA_007126175.1 Kiritimatiellia bacterium | reverse complement strand
TTCGCCCTGTGGCCCCTTACGGCGTGCCGCCCCATTCGCCTGCCCATGATAGACTTGCTTCAGACCCCCATTGCGCTTACTCTGTCTTATAGTGATTTCGACTGCCCCGCCGCTTGGGTTCTGGTGGGTTCTGGCATGCGGATGAAAGACCAAGAGTTGGCCTGATGAACAAAAAACAACTATCGGAACGGGATATTTGCACCAAGTGCATCACACCGGCGCTTGAACAGGCGGGTTGGGATAGGGCATGAGCGACGAACGGTTGATAACGGCGGAGTATCGCGACTGGCTGAAGGCGATTAAGCAGCGGGTGCGACAGGCGCAGCTCAAGGCGGCCGTACAGGTGAACACGGCCTCCACAATTTGGCCACAAGTTGTGGCCATATTGGTTCAGATTCCCTGGGGACACAATCGGGAGATCATCATCAAATGCAAGAAGCCACGAAGGGGTTTGAGATGAGCAAGAAGAAAGCAGCCAAGGAGGTTTCTATTGTCCGTTCATCGGCCGCCGAGTACCTGACCTTCGTCGCCGCCAGCGGTGGCGGTGGTGTTGAGGCGGTTTATGCCGATGAGAATGTCTGGTTGACACAGAAGATGATGGGTACGCTCTATGATGTGAACGTGCGTACGGTAAATGAACACCTAAAGAAGATATTTTCCGACAGTGAGTTACAGGAAGATTCAGTTATCCGGAAATTCCGGATAACTGCCACTGACGGCAAAACCTATAATACCAACCACTACAACCTGTCGGCCATTATTGCCGTGGGCTACAAGGTCAACTCCGAGCGTGCCGTGCAATTTCGCAAATGGGCCACCACCATTATCGAGGAGTTCACCATCAAAGCCTACGTGATGGATGATGAGCGCATCAAGTCCGGCGGCTCTATCCTGACCGAAAAGTACTTTGAGGAACAGCTCCAGCGCATCCGCGAAATCCGTCTTTCCGAGCGCAAGTTCTACCAGAAGATCACGGACATCTACTCGACGGCCATCGACTACGACATCACGGCCCAGGCGACCAAGCGGTTTTTCGCCACCGTGCAAAACAAACTGCACTGGGCCATCCACGGCCAGACCGCGGCGGAGGTGATTGTCCACCGCGCCGATGCTGACAAGCATAACATGGGCCTGACCACCTGGCAGGATGCCCCGCGCGGGAAAATCCAGAAGTTCGATGTCGTGGTAGCCAAGAACTACTTGTCTGATGATGAGCTGGCGCAGTTGCAGCGGATTGTGTCCGCCTATCTTGACATGGCGGAGATGCAGGCCATGCGCAAGATCCCCATGACCATGGCGGACTGGGAAGAGCGCCTGAGCGGATTTCTGAAACTCTGGGACCGGGAAATCCTACAGGATGCGGGCAAGGTGACGGCAGAGATCGCCAAGGCCCATGCCGAAAGCGAATTCGAGAAATACCGCATCGTGCAGGACCGCCTATTCGAGAGCGACTTCGATCGGATACTTAAACAAATCGAGGCTATTCAGAACCCGGAGGGCGGCGATGAATAGCGGGAGAAATCTCCCTTGTAGGACAGGCACCCTTGCCTGTCCAGCGCGAAAGAAGAGGCAAACACCAGCGAAATAAATGACCACAGGACCGCCCTTTCACTAGAATACCTACAATTTGCAGGCTGAATTTCCAGGAGTGGCCGGGTTCTCTACCCAGAATCTGTGGTATATGCGTCAGTTCTATCAGAATATGAGTCGAGCGAAAAACTCAAACCACTGGTTGGAGAAATTAGCTGGTCGCACAATCTGGTTATATTCCAGCAAAGAAAAAAAGGGGACAGACAATCTGCGGGAGGCAAGGCAAGAGCGGCGGTTTACGAGAAGGGCGCGGGGGTCTCTAGAATCGAGAGATGAATGTTGGCAGGCCTTGGCAAATGGACATGGCAGAGCGGCTTTTGCTCGGCTTGTTGCTCGGCGGGCGTGGCCCGGGAATGGCTTTGGTGGCATCGAGCAATTCGGGGGGGCGGCTTTGCTGCAAGCTTTTGCCGGCCGCCCGCGAGGACGCCGGACGCCTGATGCCTGACGCCGGGGGGGCAAGGGAACTGCACGGCGTCGGGCGTCGCAAGTCGGGCGTCCTCGATGGCCACCTGACGACCGATGCCAGGGGTTGCGGAATGCCGCAAAAAAGGCGGCTAATTCCACTTGGAACGCATTCGCACGAGTGGTAAATTGCCTCTGACTTCGCCGATCGTTCCAACCGGCACGATAAATGGGTCGTATAAGAACTTGTTGAACCCGAGGAGAGAACATGAAGAAGGTATTGCTTGTGGCTGTCTGTGTGATGCTGGCGGGGTGCGAGTATACGGTTCCGCTGGTAAAGACCCCGGAGATTGAGATCGATAAATCAGTGGTGGGGTTGTGGGAAAGATCAAGGAACGGCGGACAGACTGAGCGGCTACTGATTCTGCCTCTCGGCAAACACGAATACATGGTGTCTTATCCTGCCGGTTCAAAGGATGCCATGTTTGCCCGGGGCTGTCTCTGGAGTGGTTCAGATATTCCGTTGGTTCAGTTGGATTGGTTCGGAACCGCTCAGGCCGGATTGCCAGATAATGACAGGACCTTCCAGTTCGCCACGTACAAGGTTGAGGGGGATCGGGTCAGCGTTCGTCTGCTCAACGCTGATGTTGTGAAGAAGGACATCACGACATCGGCGGATTTGGCTAAGTCCATCATTACAAACAGGGCGAAGCCAAATCTGTTCAAAGAAGCTATGGTCTTCACCAAAGTCAAGAAGTGACCTCGAACAAGGGTATTGGGCTTGGATCATGTGTCCCTATGGATGTACCGTGCCCCCGCCGGTCCTTTCGTTGTGTGCGGGTAGTAAGGCGCACTGCGTAGGTGTTAGCGGACGGCGATGGTCTGTAGAGCAAGGATGCTGTAGGCGGTGACGAGCACGGGATCGTTTTCCCAGAAGCGCCCGTCGTCGTTGGTCCAGTATCCATGGCCGGTTTCCGGGTCGATGCGCTGGATGCGGACGAGTCGGAGCGCTGCTTCGCGGCGCCAGTTCAGGAGTTGTTCCTGTTCTTTTGGTATCCATTCGACGCCGTATGCATTGAGGCTGCGGGTGAGTACATTGAGAAAGAAAAAATATCCTTGTGCGCCCATACCGGGATTTTCTTCGAGGTTCCAATGTCGGCTGGCCCATTCAAATGCGGAGCGTACGCGGGGGTCGTTGCGGTCGACGCCAGCATAGAGGAGAGCGAGCAGTCCTGAGTAGGTCATGCTTCCGTAGGAGCGAAAGATCACGGTGCCGTCTTCCTGTTGTTCCTGGCCTGCCTTGGATTCGGCGGGGTTATAGGTGAAGCCGCCGGCATTTTCGGGGCCGGCTTCTGGTGGATTTTGGAGTCGAGAGACGAAGGCGGCAGCAGCTTCCCAATCGACTTGTGGTCGCGCTTCTTCGGCGGGGCGTTCTTCCTCGATGTCGGCTGTGTAGCGCATGGCTTCGAGCACTTGGAGGGTATTCATCAAGTCGGCATAGGGTTGCTGGCTGCGGACATCATAGCCAAAGCCGCCGTGATACATATCATCACCGGTTAACTGTCCTTGTGAGACAAATGTGCGTGCGTTGAGGATGACGGGTGCCAGGTCGGGATCGCCGAGGGCGTGTAGCACGGTCATGGCAATGGCGGTGTTATAGTTGCTGAGCCCGCCTCCGCGTCTGCCGATCACTTCGCGGTAGATGCCGCCGTCGGGTTGTACGGTGTCGAGCAGGGATTGAACGGCTGCAGCAATGATGGGGTCTCGTTCCGGATAATCAGAGCGAATAAAGGTCCAGGTGGGCAATGCGGTCAGGGCCGGGAATTGGCGGTTGGACCATGTGCCGTCCTCGCGTTGCCGTGCGGCCAGCCAATCCAATGCTCTGTCGATGGCACTGTTGATCTCGTTCTGGAGGGTTTGCTCCATTTCGGGGGGGGCGGTCGTCTGGGCGGCTGCGATGGAAACGGATTGAGCCTGAAGGGCTAGATGAGAGAAGAGAAACGATGCAGCAATGGCGAAAGTGATACCGTTTTTCATCTTGGGGGACTCCTTATGCTTTCGTTACTACTGTTGGGTGAAATATATTATCGTTGTTTTGAAATAATGCAATAATTGATCGGGTGCCATTAGAGAAAGGTGCCATTGCGTTTGCCGGTGATCTGGCCATTTTCGAGTGTGATGGTGCCGTTAATGATGACATGTTCAATGCCTTGGGCAATGGCATGAGGGCGGTCGAATGCGGATTGATCGGACACCGTGTTGTGATCGAAGACCACAATATCAGCGGCATAGCCTTTGCGCAG
>SLBU01000063.1 GCA_007126175.1 Kiritimatiellia bacterium | reverse complement strand
GTGCTTTGTGACCACGGTTTGGTGACAGAGGAACAGGCCAATGATGTGCGCGAACGCGCGGCCACGGATGACGCCTCGCCCGTGGATTTGCTGCTATCCGAAAATGTGGTGAGCGAGGATGATGTGCTTGGCACCTTGGCCGGCGTTTTCGGCATGGAGTTTGTCTCGCTCCAGGATTTTGATATTCCTGCAGATGCACGGGATATGATCACCGCAGAAACCGCGCGGCGCTATTCGGTGGTGCCGGTTTACAAGACACCGGAAGGTTTGACGGTGGCACTGCGCGACCCGTTGGATTTTGATACGCTTGACACCTTACGCTATCTGCTGAAGGTCCATGTCGAGGGCGTGGTGGCACGCCCCAAGGAATTGCACGCCCTACTGGATCGCTACTATCCGGCCGAAGCCGATGTCGAAAACATGCTCAATCAGATATCGGATGGAGCGGTCGATGTCGAAACTATCCCCGATGAGCTGGTCGAAAGTGGGGACGCCAGTGAGTCCGATGCGCCGATTATCAAACTGGTGAGCCTGATTATTCTTGAGGCCTACCGGAACCATGCGTCTGATATTCATCTGGAGCCCTTGGAAAAGCGTTTCCGGGTGCGGTACCGGATTGATGGTGTGTTGCACGAAGTGGATGGCCCTCCGAAACGGCTACAGTCCGCCATTCTCTCGCGCGTGAAGATTATGGCTGGCATGAAAATCTCCGAGCGGCGGATCCCGCAAGATGGGCGCATTCAGGTTAATATTCAAGGTCGCGAGTTGGATTTGCGTGTTTCGACGGTTCCTGCCAGCCACGGTGAGAGTATCGTTATGCGTATTCTCGACAAGCAGAATCTTGCGCTGGGATTGCCGAAACTGGGGTTCTTTTCGGATGACCAGCAATTGTTTGAGCGTTTGATTACCTTGCCTGATGGGATTCTTCTCGTTACGGGGCCGACGGGGTCGGGCAAAACCACGACGCTGTATGCGTGTCTGAATTACATCAACCGTCCCGATCGCAAGATCATCACGGTGGAAGACCCGGTCGAATATCAGATGTCGGGCATCAATCAGGTGCAGGTGAACACCACCATCGGGATGACGTTCCCGTTGGCCTTGCGCGCGATCCTGCGTCAGGCCCCGAATATTGTGATGATTGGTGAGATTCGTGATAAGGAGACGGCACAAATCGCGACGGAGGCATCGCTGACCGGTCACTTGGTTTTTAGTACGCTGCATACCAATGATGCTCCTAGTGCGATCACGCGTTTGTTGGATATTGGCGTAAAACCTTTCCTCGTCGCTTCGTCGATTCGTGCGGTTATGGCACAGCGTCTGGTACGCTGCATCTGTGAGCATTGTCAGGAGGAGTATGAACCCGATCAAGATTCCATCCGCACTTTGGGGCCGGCCGGAGAGTCGCTGCTGGGGCGTAAACTCATCCGTGGGCATGGATGCAACCAATGTGCGTTAACGGGCTATTCGGGCCGCAAAGGCTTGTTTGAAATTTTCCTGATCAATGACGCGATCCAGCATATGATTTTTGAGAAGATGTCGGTATCGGAGATGCGGCGGCATGCCCGTGAGTTGGGCATGCGTACCTTGCGCGAGGATGGGGTTCGCAAAGTGGGGGCAGGGGTCACGACGTTGGAAGAAGTCCTGCGGGTTACGATGGGAGATGCAGACTGATGAGTGAAGAACAAGACAAATTGGCGGCAGAGCATGTAGAAATGGATGATCTTTTGCAGTTGGCCATTGATGAGGGGGCCTCTGATTTGCATCTGACGGTTGGCTTGCCACCGATGATGCGTTTGCATGGCCGTTTGGAAGGCCTTGATTGCGAAGTGTTACAGCCAGCCGATACCGAACGCCTGATGAAGAGCATTACCTCCGCGAGTGATCAGCAAAAATTACGGGAGAACGGGGGAAGTGATTTTGGTTTTGGTTTTGGGGATCAAGCGCGTTTTCGTGTCAGTATTTTCAAGCAGAAGGGGCATGTGGGCATTGTGTTGCGGCAGATACCCAAGGATCTATTGTCGCTAGATAAGATCGGGTTGCCGCCGCAATTCAAGGAGTTGCTGTTTCGTCCGCGGGGGTTGATTCTGGTTACAGGTCCGACCGGTTCTGGTAAGTCGACGACATTAGCCAGTATGATCAATGTGATTAATGAGCAGCGCGACTGCCATATTATTACGATCGAGGACCCGGTTGAGTATTACCACGAGCACAAGAAGTCGGTGATTACGCAGCGCGAGGTTGGCGTGGATGTGCCTTCTTTTGGTGAAGCGCTGCGGCGGGCCTTGCGTCAGGATCCGGATGTGATTCTGGTGGGGGAAATGCGGGATCTGGAAACGATGGCGGCAGCGATATCGGCAGCGGAAACGGGCCACTTGGTATTTGCCACGCTGCATACGACGGGGGCAGCTGCGACGGTGGATCGCATTGTGGACGCTTTCCCGACGGACCAGCAGGAGCAGATCCGGACACAGTTGGCCAACGGCTTGGTTGCCGTAGTCTCGCAGTTGCTCTTGGTCCGGCAGGATCGTCCGGGGCGGGTGGCCGCGTTTGAGCTGATGATCTCGACCTCTGCCATACGCTCCCTGATCCGTGACAACAAGACTTACCGGATCACCTCTGATATCCAGACGGGCGCAAAACATGGCATGGTCACTATTGATACGTATCTGATGGCGCTCTACCAGGCTGGACAAATCAGTTACGAGGATTTGATTACCAAATCCCAAGACCCGGAATCGGTCAAGCAAAAGCTGCAGGAAGATGCTGACGGGCGTTAAGACGACATTGGAGCAACAGGCATGAGTGACGAGATGATACAGGATCCTTTGCTGCAACTGCTCATCGAGCATGGTATGCTTTCGGGGGAGCAGGCTGCCGATATGGATGCGGAGCACAAGGAATCTGGCAAGCCTGTGCGCGCGATTGTCGTCGATCGCGGACTGATTGCCGAGGATGATTTGCTGGAAGTGATTGCCGGTTATCTGGGGGTCGAGGTGGTGAATCTGCCAGCCTTGGATATTCCGGTTGAGGTCATCCGCAGTGTACCGGCCAGCGTTGCCCGCATGTACAATGTGGTTCCCACGACCGTAACCGATACATCCATCACGCTGGCAACCGCTGATTTGATGAATCCGCAAATTACAGATGAATTGATGTTCGTCCTCACCTGTGATGTCGCGTTTGTGATTGCGCGGGCTGATGATGTAAAGGCCTGTATCAACCAATTCTATGGCGACGATAGCGCTTCGGTTAACGATATGCTTTCGGCGCTCGAGGGAATTGACGATGCCGACGAGTTGCAATTGGGAGACGAGACCGACGAAAAGGGGATCGAGGAGGCGGCCGGTTCGACACCCGTGATCCGTTTTGTGAATCTGGTGTTGTATCAGGCTGTGAACGACCGCGCTTCCGATATCCATCTCGAGCCCTTTGAGAAGGAATTTCGGATTCGGTACCGCGTGGATGGGGCCTTGTATGAGATGGCCCCGCCGCCGCGGCGACTGGCGTTGCCGCTGATTTCGCGTATCAAGGTTATGTCCGGGTTGAATATTGCGGAACGGCGTTTGCCACAAGATGGCCGGATTCAGCTTTCGATCGGGGGGCGGTCGATTGATTTGCGTGTCTCGACCTTGCCAACCCAGTTTGGGGAGAGCGTGGTGTTGCGTGTCCTGGATCAGAGCAACGTGCAACTCAGTGTCGAAAATCTGGGTATGCCGGATGATGTCTATGAGAAGTTTACGGCGGATATCAAGAAGCCCAACGGCATTGTGATTGTGACGGGGCCGACGGGCTCCGGAAAAACGACGACCTTGTATTCAGGGCTCAAGCGCGTGAATACGATTGATCGTAAATTGCTTACTGCCGAGGAGCCGGTGGAATACAATATCGAAGGCATTATCCAGGTGCCGGTAAAGGAGAGTACGGGCAATTCGTTTGCCAATGTGCTGCGTGCTTTTCTGCGCCAGGATCCGGACATTATTATGATTGGTGAAATTCGTGATATAGAGACCGCGCAGATTGCGGTACAGGCATCCCTCACAGGTCACTTGGTTTTTAGTACGTTGCACACGAATGATGCGGCGGGCGCTGTGACGCGTTTGATCGATATGGGTATTGAGCCGTTCCTGATTGCATCAACGCTGCAGGCCGTATTGGGGCAGCGTTTGGTTCGTACGGTTTGTGATCAGTGTAAGACCCCCTACGAGCCGGAGGATGATGTTCTCGATATGCTGGGATTGAGTCGTGCAGATGTTGGGGACCGTCCTTTTTATTACGGTGCGGGGTGTTCCTATTGCAATGATACGGGATACCATGGACGGCG
>SLBU01000157.1 GCA_007126175.1 Kiritimatiellia bacterium | reverse complement strand
CCGGCATCCTGATTGTAACCTCGCTTACCCTCCGTGTCATCTGGGGCATTGGCGTCGCCCGCGTGCGTCGTGCGGGATCGGGCGTGCGGGATTCGGCGAAGCAAAGCCAGGAGGACGGGTAAGGGCTGATGCGTGGCTAAGATAATGCGGGGATGAAACACAAGAAGTTGGTGAGCAAAAATTGACTAGCCCGCTTTCGCCGAAAGCGCGGCTGTGCGTGGGTGGAGCATGTGATGTCCGTGGAGTGTCCCAAGGTCTTTTCACGGGCTGGCTATGCACGATCTACGCACGAGCCTGCTTACATCGAAAGCAGGCTACAAACAATGAAGTTACAGGAGAGAGTGTGTGAGGGGGACGTTGTACGGGATTTTCCCACATACGCACGCACTCACATACGCACATACTTACCGGCGCGCTTCCCATAGTGCTTGCAGGACGCTCAAGGCAAAGATCGAGGCGGTTTCGGCGCGTAGGGTCAGGGGCCCAAAACTGGCAGGGAGGCAGCCTGCTTGTGCGCATTGGCTGTATTCGGCAGGCGTGAAATCGCCCTCGGGCCCTACCAGAATCCCCATTTCGCGGGGGGAGCCGGCAATTGCGTCGTGCGCGACGCGTGCAAGCGGCGGCGGATTTCCTTCGAGTGCCCCGAGCAGTGTGGGGACATTGCGTGCTTGCAGAAGCTGGAGGGCGGCACGCAAGTTCGTAACGGGTTCGATGATGGGGAGATACGGCGTGCCACATTGTTTGGCAGCACTGACGGCAATGCGGTTCCAGCGTTGGACCTTGGCGGTGGCCTGGCGTTCGTCCAGCCGGACCACGCAACGGTCTGTTTGTATCGGCATGATGCGACAGGCCCCTAATTCCGTGGCTTTTTCGATCAGACTATCCATGCGGGTCCCCTTGATGATTGCGGGCACGAGCGTCCAGATAGGGCGGGGCGGGGCGGCGGACGGCTTGCGTAGCGTCTCGATACGCAAATGGGCCTGCCCGCCGGCATCGGGCAGACACAAGCGTGTTTCGGCTTCCCGGCCCTGCCCATCGAAGGCAACTATCGGCGTATCCGCCGGCAGGCGAAGCACATGCAACAGATGATGCTGCTCGGTTGCGGCTAATGGCAGCAGGGTATCGCTCCATTGATCCGGGGGAATAAAGCAGCGTTGCATCATAGCCTTCAGGGTTAACGGTTAACGGATGCCGGTATGCTAGTGGGAATCATACCCGATTGCAAGACAAGCAGAGGGGGCACGTGAGGCGTGGGCAGAAGATCACGGGGTAGCGGTCTGCATTTCGACAAGCTGCCGGTAGAGGCGTTCCGTCTCCGGCATGGCTACGCCTGCGGCAGCGGCAGCGCGCAGCGGGTTTCCATAAATGGCTTCCAGTTCCATGGGGCGTCCGGCCTCGTAATCGAGCTTCATGCTGGGGGCATAGGGTGCCATCATGTCGGTATAGTCCATCATTTTTTGTAAAAATGCTTCTTCTATGGGGCGCGCACAAGCAGCCGAGGCGACAGCGACCTCTTCCATCAATTGGCGCGACAGGGCACGCGTCTCCGGATCATTCACGAGTACATCCGTGAGGCAATCATACACCACACTCAAACCATTAAATGGTACATTCCAGACAAGCTTGCGCCAGCGGGCCGCCAGCAGATCGTCGATCCATTGGATTTCCATGCCCGCGTTCGACAGTAGCCCGCCAATTTGTTCGAGTCTCGGTGTGATGCCCCCGGGCTTGCCATCCGCCCGATACGCGCCAAGGGTAATGAGTCCGTAATCCAGATGCCGGATGACGCCCGGCGCCTCCTTGTTGGCACACAGGAAACACAGGCCTCCCAAGACGTGGTCTGCCCCGACGATCCCGGCAATGTGTGTGTCCGAGCCCAGCCCATTTTGCAGGGTCAAGACTACACCATTTTCCGCCAGCATATGCGGCAGAATGTCTGCCAGCACCGCATTGGCCGTGGTTTTGAGGGCCACAATCGCCAGATCGCAACGCGGCATCTCGCGGGCCTGTCCGTAGGCCGCAACCTGCGGCAACCGGATATCGCCACGCGGCGAAAAAATCTGCAGCCCATGTTCGCGCACATGGGCAAAGTCGCGGTTCAGCAGAAAATGCACCTCTACGCCAGCCTGCTGCAGCAGCGCGCCATAATAGCCGCCCACGGCACCCGTCCCGATCATTGCAATTTTCATATTTCTAAAATCTCTATGCTCTCGCTCCCCGTGTGAACAGGAGAAACACAACTGGGCGCTGTTTTAGCACAACCGGAAAAGTATGGCATACAGCAGCGTCGACACTGGTAACATCGCTCCGCCCCACGAAAACAGCACACGTGTCCCGGTAACGCCGTCGAGTGCCGCCCATAACGCAACGCATCCGAAGGCTCCACCAGCCCACAATATAACTTCGAAATCCCAATCAGGCGATCAGGCCAGATCGAAGCGGTCGAGATTCATTACCTTGTCCCAGGCCGCCACGAAGTCGCGGACAAACTTCTTTTTGGCATCCTTCTGGGCATAGACTTCGGCCAAGGCCCGCAACTGCGAGTTGGAACCGAAGATCAGATCAACCCGCGTAGCGGTCCATTTCCGGTTGCCGGTCTTGCGCGCAAAACCTTCAAAGCTGTCGCGCTCCGCGGATGTGGGCTTCCACTCGGTATCCATATCGATCAAATTCACAAAGAAATCGTTCGTGAGTGCACCCATCCGATCTGTGAATACCCCCTCAAGCGATTGCCCGAAGTTGACCCCCAACACGCGCAAGCCACCCAGCAGCACCGTCATCTGCGGCGCACTCAGCGTCAGTAGCTGCGCCTTGTCCACCAGCATTTCCTCGGCCGATACCGAATACTTGGTCTTCTGGTAGTTGCGGAATCCATCGGCTTCCGGCTCCAGCAACGCGAACGACTCAACATCGGTCTGCTTCTGCGAGGCATCCGTGCGTCCGGGGGTAAACGGCACCTTGATCTTGTGACCACCTGCCTTGGCAGCAGCTTCCACGGCCGCACAGCCACCCAGCACAATCATATCGGCAAGCGAGATCTTGCGACCACCCTTGGCATTCTTGTTGAAGTTCTTGCGGATCTTATCCAGCACCTTTAAAACCTTCCCCAAGCGTTCCGGCTCATTCACCGCCCAATCCTTTTGCGGGGCAAGACGAATGCGTGCACCATTGGCGCCGCCGCGCTTGTCGGACCCACGGAAGGTCGAAGCCGACGCCCACGCCGTGGACACCAGCTCGGAAATCGTCAACTTTGATGCCAGAATCATCTCCTTGATTTCTTCAATATCTTTCGCTTTGATCAAGGAATGATCGCGCGCGGGAATCGGATCCTGCCAGATCAGATCTTCTGCCGGCACTTCCGGTCCCAGATAGCGCGTCTTGGGGCCCATATCGCGATGCGTCAGCTTGAACCAGGCCCGCGCAAAGGCATCCTCAAAAGCGGCCTGATCCTTGTGGAACCGGCGGGCAATCGGCTCATAGATCGGATCGAACCGCAGCGCCAGATCCGCGGTTGTCATCATGGGACGATGCTTGATCGTGGAATCATGCGCATCCGGGATCATGTCCGCTTCCTTAACATCCTTGGCTAACCATTGCTGGGCACCAGCAGGGCTCTTTACCAGCTCCCACTCGTAGCCGAACATCATGTTGAAATATCCCATGTCCCATTTTGTGGGATTTGGCTTCCAGGCCCCTTCGATGCCACTGGTAGTCGTATGTACGCCCTTGCCCGTGCCAAAGCTGTTTTTCCAGCCCAGCCCCTGCTCCTCGATCGGTGCAGCCTCCGGCTCGCGACCGACAAGTTTCGGATCACCGGCCCCATGACATTTCCCGAAGGTGTGCCCACCTGCTATCAGGGCCACCGTTTCCTCGTCGTTCATGCCCATGCGCAAGAACGTTTCGCGGATGTCGCGTCCGGAGGCCACTGGATCCGGTACCCCGTTGGGCCCTTCGGGATTCACATAGATCAGCCCCATTTGCACGGCTGCCAGCGGATTCTCAAGCACGCGGTCGCCGCTGTAGCGCTTGTCGCCCAGCCATTCGGCTTCCGCACCCCAGTAAATGTCCTCCTCGGGCTGCCAGATGTCCTCCCGTCCGCCACCGAACCCGAAGGTTTTGAAACCCATGGACTCCAACGCGCAGTTGCCGGCCAGAATCATGAGGTCCGCCCAGGAAAGTCGATTGCCGTATTTCTGCTTGATGGGCCAGAGCAATCGACGGGCCTTGTCGAGGTTGGCGTTGTCGGGCCAACTGTTGATCGGGGCAAACCGCTGGTTTCCGGTGGCGGCGCCCCCGCGGCCGTCCGCGGAGCGGTAACTGCCCGCGCTGTGCCAGGCCATGCGAATGAACAGTCCGCCGTAGTGTCCCCAATCGGCCGGCCACCAGTCCTGGGTGTCGGTCATCAGGG
>SLBU01000161.1 GCA_007126175.1 Kiritimatiellia bacterium | reverse complement strand
TCTCTGCACTCCTCTACTTTTTTTTGAAGCAGAAGCTCATTACCGGGCTGCTGCTGGCTGCCATCGTGCTGGGCGGTATTGCCGTAGCTCCGTTCGACTGGGATTTGCGCGGCTTTCCGCGCGCCCCGGTGCCCGTGGATGCCATCCCGAATCTCGGCGAGAACCAGCAAATCGTGTTTACCGAGTGGCCCGGACGTTCGCCGCAGGATGTCGAGGATCAGGTCACCTATCCGCTGACCGTTGCGCTGCTGGGCGTTCCGGGCGTGCACGAGGTACGCAGCACATCCATGTTCGGGGCATCCTTCATCTTTCTTATCTTCGACGAAAATATCGAATTCTACTGGTCCCGCGCCCGCATCATCGAAAAACTCAACAGCCTGCCCTCCGGCCTCCTTCCGACCGATGCCAACCCCTCGCTGGGACCCGATGCCACGGCCCTCGGACAAGTCTTCTGGTATACCCTTGAGGGGCGCGACCCCGAGGGCAATACCACCGGCGGCTGGGATCTGCAAGAGCTGCGCAGCATTCAGGATTGGACCGTCCGCTATGCCCTGCTGGCATCCGAAGGGATTAGTGAAGTCGCCTCCATCGGCGGCTACGTCCGCGAATATCAGATCGATATCGATCCCGACGCCCTGCGCGCCCACAACGTCACCCTCCAACAAGTCGTAGCAGCCGTTCGTAAGAGTAACCTCGATACAGGAGCACGCGTCACCGAAATCAACCGCGTGGAATACCTCGTGCGCGGCATCGGATTCGTGCGTAATCTAGACGATCTCAAACTGGCAACGGTCCGCGCCGGTCCCGAGGGCACCCCGATCCGGGTGCGCGATGTCGCCCATGTTGGCTTTGGTCCTGCGCAACGACGGGGGGCGCTTACCCGCATGGGGGCCGAAGCCGTCGGCGGCGTGGTCGTCGTGCGCGAAGGCTACAATCCTCTCAAAGCCATTCATAACGTGAAGGATAAAATCGAGGAAATCCGGCCCGGCCTCCCCGCCCGGGCTGTCGTCGATTGGGAAGCCACAACCACCGAAGCACTCGCCAGCTTTGCGCACGCGCAAGGCTTTGCCCCCTTCACCGAGGGAGCCAGTCTCAATCAGGATGCCTGGCTTGCCTGGCTACGGTCCCACCCGCGCGAGCAATGGCCGGCTGGCATCACCCTCAGCCAAGTCGATATCGTCTCCTTCTATGATCGCACCGGCCTTATCTACGAAACCCTGGCCACCCTCAATGATGCGCTCGTCGAGGAAATTCTCGTCGTGGTAGCCGTCATTCTGCTGATGGTCATGAATGGTGCCAGTGCCATGGTCGTCAGCAGCTTGCTCCCGCTGGCAATCCTGATCTGCTTCATGCTCATGAAACTTCTCGGGGTCGATAGCAATCTCGTTTCCCTCGCCGGCATCGCCATCGCGATTGGTGTGATTGCCGACATGGGGATCATCCTATCGGAAAACATCCACAAGCACCTCACCGAGGCTGCCCCGGACGAGCCTCGCCTGGATGTTGTATTCCGCGGTACCCGCGAAGTTGCCTCCGCCGTGCTCACTGCCATCAGTACCACCGTCATCGGCTTCCTGCCCGTCTTCACCATGACCGGGGCCGAAGGCAAAATGTTCCGGCCCCTCGCCTTTACCTGGACCTTTGTGCTGGCCAGTTCCGTTTTCGTGGCCCTCGTCTTCGTGCCCGCCTTCATGCACCTATTGCATGATAGCGTATTCCGCCGCCTGCGACTGGCCATCGCCTTGCTCGCGCCTTTCGCTCTCCTCGTGGCCGGCATCTTTCAAGCGCGCCTGACCTGGATCCTCGGGGGCGCAATACTGCTGCTCGTTGCGGCCGTCATGCACCTACTCAATCGTAGAACGATAACGCCAGGCCACTCCCCTGGGAACGCCAGGCTCCCGCCTGGCCCGAAGCCCAACAGCAGCAAAGCCCAACAGCCCCCCCTGGGAACGCCACGCTCCAGCCTGGCCACTCTCATCGCACACATTTCCGCTTTCCTTAATCGCCTCCCCCTCCAGAAAATTGCCATCTTCCTCGTGCTCGGCATCATCCTGCTCTTGCTCGCCCGCATCTGGGAACCCCTCGGTGCCGCCCGCGGCAGCACGCGCAATGTGCTCTTTGTAACGCTCCTTCTGGGCGGCCTCATGGGCCTCTTCTATCTGCTGATGCTGGGTTACCGCCGCATCCTCGGATGGGTGCTGGCACACAAACCCCTGTTCTTCTGTCTGCCCGTTGCCATTCTCTTCTTCGGTGCCAGCGTCTGGCTCGGGTTTGATCGGGTCTTTGGCGTCCTCCCGGCTACCATCGAAAAAATTGGTCTGAACCCGGATATTGTGCGCCATACGCCCCCCTGGGTCTGGGCCACGCATAGGCTGCCGGGGATCGGACGCGAGTTCATGCCACCGCTCGATGAAGGCTCTTTTCTGTGGATGCCAACCACCATGCCGCATGCCTCGCTCGGCGAAGTGCTCGAAGTCATGCAGTATCAAGACATGGCCATGGCGGCCGTGCCCGAAGTCGAGGAAGTGATCGGCAAACTCGGCCGGGCCGATAGCGCCCTCGACCCAGCACCCGTCTCCATGATCGAAACCGTGATCCACTACAAACCCGAGTACAAGCTCGATGATGCCGGACGCCGTATGCGCTTTCAATTCGATCGCCGCAAGCAGGCATTCGTGCGCGATGCCGATGGCGAACTCATTCCCGATCCGCGTGGCCGCCCCTATCGGCAATGGCGCGATCACATCCTGCACCCCGACGACATCTGGCAGGAACTCGTCAAGGCCGCCGAAATTCCTGGCACCACCTCCGCGCCCAAACTCCAACCCATCGAGACCCGCCTCGTGATGCTCCAGACCGGTATGCGCGCCCCCATGGGGATCAAGCTACGCGCACCCGATCTCAGAACCCTCGATCAGATGGCCCTCGAAATCGAGCGCCACCTGCGCGAAGCCCCCGGCATCCGCCCCGAAACCGTCAATGCCGAACGGGTTGTCGGGAAACCCTACCTCGAAATCGATATCGACCGCGACGCCATTGGCCGCTACGGCCTCAATGTGGTGGATGTCCAGCAGACCATTGCCGCCGCCGTTGGCGGCATGACCATCACCACCACGGTCGAAGGCCGCGAACGCTACCCTGTCCGCGTACGCTATCCGCGTGAGCTGCGCGATGATTTTCAAGCCATCGAGCGCGTGCTGGTGGCTACTACCGATGGGGCACCGATCCTTCTCGGGGATGTCGCCTCCATCCGCTATAGCCGCGGCCCCCAGATGATCCGGGGCGAGGACACCTTCCTTACCGCCTACATTACCTTCGGCGGACAGCGCGGCCTCGCTGAAGTCGATGTCGTCGAAGGGGCCCAGGACTATCTCAACGCTATGATTGCGCAAGGTGATCTCGTCGTGTCTCCCGGTGTAAGCTGGCGCTTTTCGGGTTCCTACGAACACCAACTCCGTGCCATGGCCACCCTCCGCGTGGTTCTCCCCGTTGCCCTGGCTATCATCTTCCTGATTCTCTACTTCCAGTTCAAGACCGTCAGCGCCACGCTCGTCGTCTTCAGCGGCATCGCCGTGGCCTGGGCCGGCGGCTTCGTCATGCTGCATCTCTATGCCCAGGATTGGTTCCTCAACTTCCCGGTGTTCGGCGTAAATATGCGCGAACTCTTCAACCTGCAACCGATCAACCTCAGCGTCGCAGTCTGGGTCGGATTCCTGGCCCTGTTCGGCATTGCCGTCGACGATGGTGTCGTCATGTTGACCTACATCCGCCAGCGCTTCGAAAGCGAAAAGCCCGGCACGCGCGACGAGATTCGTGCCTGCGTCATCGATGCCGGCCAGCGCCGCATCCGTCCCTGCCTGATGACCTCCGCTACCACCCTGCTGGCGCTGCTCCCCGTCCTCACCTCCACCGGACGCGGGGCCGAACTTCTCCTGCCCATGACCCTACCCGTTGTCGGCGGCATGACCCTCGCCATCGTCACATGGTTCACCGTCCCCGCCCTCGCCTGCGCCATCGCCGAACATGATCGCAGATAGTGTGCCCGTTGCCGCCCCGCAAAAAAATGCCCGCCCTTGCATTGATCAATCGTTCTTTTCTTACGCTGGGCTGTACGGTCCCCCAGATTGTGTGTCCCCTTTGGACACAAAGAACCTGCTTCGCCAGAGTCCCAGCAGAGCTACTTCCTGAAGGATTTCACGAAGCGCATGAGTATACTCATCACTCGTGCGGCAATTGTAAGTATCCATCATTTTCCTGATAGCTTCATGCACGGGCGCCACCTTTCATTTGCTTGAGAAACTTGATGAGGTTATAAATCTTGAGCGAATCATAGGCATCGGCAATTGCGAGTAACAATCTTTGATTCAGAGTGTTGAGCATATCCGATTCAATGCGCAAATCCTCTGTGAGATA
>SLBU01000177.1 GCA_007126175.1 Kiritimatiellia bacterium | reverse complement strand
GTGATTTGCGGGATATCTTGACGATGCCGGGCAAGGTGTGATAGTCACCGCACTTCTTTACAGAAGCATTTGTCGAGGAGTTGAAATTGTGCCATTGACGGAGCGAGAGGCGTACATTGCATTGAACATGATGGACCGGGTGGGCCCGGTGCGTGTGCGTGCAATGGCTGAGGTGCTTGGTTCGGTGGCGGCTATCTTCGATGCATCCGATGCGGATTTACGGGCGGTCGATGGCGTTGGGCCGGTGTTGGCGCGTTCGATTCTCGAGCAGCGTGCACGGCTGGATCCCGCCGAGGAAGAGGCGAAAGCACATCGTCGGGGGGTACAGTTGCTTACGCCGGTGGATCAGGAATATCCCGAATCGTTGCGTGACATCCATGATCCGCCATTGGCCTTGTATGTGCAGGGGCATCTGCGCCCGACGGATAAGCAGTCTGTTGCGGTGGTGGGCACGCGGCACCCCACGCACTATGGGATCGAATGCGCACAAAAGCTTTCTTTCGGAATAGCCAAGGCGGGGCTTTGTGTGTTGAGCGGTCTGGCATTGGGTGTGGATACGGCCGCACATGAGGGCGCTTTGCGTGCACATGGCCGCACCATTGCGGTGATTGGCGGCGGCTTCGACCATATGTATCCGGTCGAGAACATCAAACTGGCCGAGCGGATTTCGGAGAGCGGGGCGGTAGTCAGTGAGTTTCCGTTTGCGCGCAAGCCGGATCGGACGACGTTCCCGATGCGCAACCGGATTGTCAGTGGTATGTCGAGGGGTGTATTGGTGATTGAGGCTGGTGTTGAGAGTGGTGCGATGATCACGGCGGTGCAAGCTACCGAGCAAGGGCGCAGCGTGTTTGCTGTGCCGGGGCGGATTGATTCGTATGCCTCGCATGGGCCGAATATGCTGATCAAGGATGGTGCGTATGTGGTTACGCAACTACGGGATGTGCTGGAGCACTTCGAGATGCTATTTCCACCTGCATCGGAAGGTGGGCACGAGCGGCAGGGAACGGGGCATCCTGGGTTGAATGCCGCGGAGCAGAAGGTCGTGGCATTGTTGGCCGCGGGCGAAATGGGGGTCGATCGTCTGATTCGGGAGTCGGGGGTTGCCCCGGCTGCCATGGCGTCGCTATTAATCGGGATGGAATTGAAGAAGGTGATCAAGATGCTGCCCGGGCGCAGCGTGGCTTTACTGCACTAGAAAAGGAATGAGGGAGTTATGGGAAAGAATCTGGTTATTGTGGAATCGCCGGCCAAGGCCAAGACGATCAATAAGATCCTGGGGTCGGAGTATGTGGTAAAGGCCTCGATGGGGCATGTGCGTGATTTGCCGGTGAAGGTACTGGGGGTGGATGTAGAAAAAGGGTTTGCACTGCAATACGAGGTGGTCAAGGGGCGCAAGAAGGTTGTCGATGAGCTTGAGGCGGCGGCGAAGGACTGCGATGCCATTTATCTGGCACCTGACCCGGATCGTGAGGGGGAGGCGATCGCTTGGCATTTGAAAGAGCTGCTGGCGGCCAAGCGTGTCAACAAGGGCAAGCCTTTTTACCGGGTGACGTACAACGAGATTACGCCGCGTGCGGTGCGGGAGGCCTTTGCACATCCGAGTGAAATTCATATGAACCGGGTCGATGCGCAGCAAGCGCGGCGTGTGGTGGATCGTATCGTGGGGTACAAAGTGAGCCCGTTGTTATGGCGGCGGGTGCAGCGTGGCCTTTCGGCAGGGCGAGTACAATCGGTGGCGTTGCGGCTGGTCTGTGAACGCGAGCAGGAGATTCTGGATTTCAAGCCGGAATCGTATTGGGTTTTCGGGGCGGAGGTTCGCAAGCTTGTGGCACCGACGGACCCCTTTCTGGTGCGGTTGGTGAAGATTGATGGGGAGAAGGCGGAAATCCGAACGGCGGAAGCGGCGGCCCGTGTGGAAAAGGATTTGAAGGGGTGTTCGATGCGGGTGGCGGATATCAAGACGCGGACCGTGCGTCGGAATCCGTATCCGCCGTTCATCACGAGCACGTTGCAGCAGGCGGCTTCGACGTTTTTGCGGATGTCGCCGAAGCAGACGATGAGTGTGGCGCAGAAGTTGTATGAGGGCGTCAATATGGGGGATGGTCCGACGGGTCTGATCACGTATATGCGAACCGATTCGGTCGCCCTTTCGGCCGATGCGATTGCGGCGGGTCGCGCCTTTATCGAAACCACCTACGGGAAGGAGTATCTACCGGAGAAACCCAATATGTATCGGAGTCGTGGCTCGGCGCAGGAGGCGCATGAGGCGATTCGTCCGACGGATGTTACGATTACGCCCGCCAAGGCCAAGCGTTTTCTTGATGCGAGCGGGTTGAAGCTGTATACGCTGATTTGGGAACGTTTTGTGGCGTGTCAGATGGTTCCGGCCCAGATTGAGCAGCGCACGGTACATGTGGAGGCCCCCGTGCCGGCTCCTGGCGCCGATGTGGTGGCGGCCGAACGCAGCTATCGTTTCACGGCGACGGTATCCGAGACCAAATTCGACGGGTACCGGCGGGTAGCGGCGGATGCCGACAAGAAGGAGGAGGATCAAATCGAGTTTTTGCCGATTGTGCATGAAGGGGAGCCGCTGGTCTGTTTGTCGCTCCAAGGTGAGCAGAAGGAGACGCAGCCGCCGGCGCGCTTTAGCGAGGCATCCCTGGTGAAGGCGTTGGAAGCCAATGGAGTGGGCCGTCCGAGCACGTATGCGCAGATTCTCTCGACGTTGCAGCAACGTAACTATGTGGAGAGTCGTAACCGCACCTTGCATCCGTCTGAGATCGGCATGAAGACAAGTGCCTTCCTGACGAGTGATTTGCCGATCTTGTTTGACGTGCAATTCACGGCGGACATGGAGGCGAAGCTCGATGAGATCGAGGAGGGGGATGTGGATTGGGGTAAGATGCTTGCCGATTTTTATGCCCAATTCGAGAAATGGGTGGAGGGGAGCAAGGCACCGGAAGCGGATGTGGCCAAGGTGCGTGCCTTGCTGGCGGTGCTCGATGGGGTGCAGGCGTGGACGGCACCGGTCAAGCGTGGGAAGCGGACCTATGATGATCAGAAATTTGTAAAATCGGTGGCGGATGCGTTGGAAGCGGGCGAAAAGCCGATCTCGGAGCGTCAGTTGGAGGCGTTGGGGAAGATTGCGGCGCGCTATCGGGCCCAAGTGCCTGCGATTGCGGGGGTCATGGAAGAAGTGGGATTCAAGGCGTTGCTTGAATCGCCGGATGCAGGTCCCCCGCGTGACAGTTCGTTTGTAAAATTCGAAGCGTTAAGCCCGTTAGATCTGGATGAAAAGACGCAGGGATTTGTTACTTCGTTGCAGGAACAGGCTGCCTCCGGGCGACGGTTGAGTGTTGCCCAGCTCAAGGCGTTGGATCGGATTGTGTTGCAGCATGCCAATCAGATCGATGGGTTTGAAGCTGCGCGCAATGCGATGGAGCTTGGTTCGCAGCCGGTTCCGGAGGCCGACCACGAAAGTGGTCCGTTACTGGAATTGATGGGGTCGGTGCAGGAATGGGCGGCCCCCGTGAAGCGTGGCCGGCGCGAGTTTAATGATCAGTCGTTTTATGAATCGCTGAATAAGCAGTTTCAGCAGCGCGGTGCCTTATCCGAAAAACAGCGTGCTGCGTTGAAGAAGATGGTGGTACGGTACCGCGAGCAAATTCCGGGGTTTGCCGAGGCGCAGGAAAAGTATGAATTGCGCATTCCGGTGCGTAAGGGGGCGGAGAAGTGAGGCGTGGGATGTTGGAAGTGAGACGTGCGTGGATCGTGGATCGTGGACGGTGGACCGTGGACGTCGGACAGCAGAGGCAAAGGCCGATGCGCAAGTGAAACGGCGGGTGGCTTTTCGGACGCTGGGTTGCCGGATGAACCAGCATGAGACCGATGCTTTGGCTACGGCGTTTCAGGAGCGCGGGTACCAGATCGTGTCGCCGGATGCTGAGGCTGATGTTTACTTGATCAACACTTGCACGGTTACCAATCAGGGGGACCGCAAGTCGCGGGCTGCGATTCGACAGGCGATTCGGCATGCGCCAACAGGTGCGATTGTGATTGCGACCGGCTGTATGGCGGTGAGCCAGCGCGATGCATTGGAGGCAGAGGCTGGTATCACGTATGTGGTGCCAAACGATGTGAAGAGTTCGATACCGGATTTAGTGGATGCCCATTTTCGTGGGGAGATGGTGGCTCCATCGGACTTCAAGGGCGGTGTGTTCGGGTACGGGGTAGCCGATGGAGGGTTCCATCAACGGCAGGCAGTGAAGGTGCAGGATGGCTGCGACAATTTCTGCACGTATTGTATTGTGCCGGCGGTGCGTGGGCGTGCGGTGAGTCGTCCGGTGGCAGATGTGGTGGAGCATGTGCGCAAGGTGCTGGATGCAGGAGCCCGCGAGATCGTGATCACGGGGGTGAATATCGGGCGATACGAGTACGCGGGTATAGGGCTTGATGGATTACTTGAAAAGCTCCTTGCGGTTCCTGGCGACTACCGGGTACGAATATCCTCGATGGAGCCGGAGGGGTTGACCGACCGTTTTATTGATTTGTTTCATCATCCCCGTCTGTGTCCCCATTTGCATCTTTGTTTGCAAAGCGGCTCCGATCGCGTGCTATTGCGTATGCGGCGGTTTTATTCTGTGGTGCAATATATGCGTTTGATTGCCCGCATTCGTGCGGCCCATGCGCGGTTCAATTTTACGACGGATGTGATTGTGGGGTTTCCGGGCGAGACGGATGCGGATTTTCTGGAGACATTATCGATTGTGCATGAAGTTGGGTTTAGCCATATCCACACGTTCAAGTATTCACGTCGGGCCGATACGCGTGCGGATCGGATGGGGGGACAGGTTCCGGAAAAAATCAAAACCGAGCGTAGTAGGCAATTGCGCGAGGTTGGGCAAGAGCTGAAGCGGGTGCGTCGAGAAGAAGCGTTAGGGATACCGCAGACGCTGCTGACCGAAAGCGCTGGCCCACAAGGCACACTATCGGGCTACACAGAATACTATCATCCCGTGACTGTACGTGCCGATGAAATATCTATGAACGATTTTGTTTCTGTTAGCGGGGTCAAGGTCCGAAAAGATCCCGATTACACACTAGAGGCGAATGTTATTGATTAGATTCCGCTGGGCTCAACATTCGCCTCTGCCGGAATATCATGGTATTGTATTACACGGGCTACTGCCATTGCCCTGGATTTTGTTATGTTGCATTGGGTTGATGGGTATTTCCTGGGTCTGGTACAAAGCGGGGAATACGCCGCGTGCGCGGCTGTATAGCACACTGAGCCATATCTTTGCGGATATAGGAATTGTGCTTGCCGCATACTGGCTGGTGTATGTCTAATAATCGGATATTCATGTGAAAAATCAGACTGGAGAATGATATGCAGGAATTTAATGGCGCAATGATGCAGTTCTTTCATTGGTATACACCCGCTGATGGTTCGTTGTGGAGGTTTCTGGCAGAAGAGTCACCAGCGTTGGCAAAGGCCGGTATCACCTCGGTCTGGTTGCCTCCGGCTTACAAGGGCGCTGGTGGAGCGGATGATACGGGGTATGGAACGTATGATCTTTTTGACCTTGGTGAATTCGATCAGAAAGGATCCGTGCGTACCAAGTATGGTACCAAGGATGAGTATTTAGAGGCGATTGCCGCTGCGCATGCCGCTAACCTTCAGGTCTATGCCGATGTGGTGTTTAATCATAAGGTGGGTGGGGATCATGAAGAAGATGTGATGGCAACCCCTTTCAATCCGGATAATCGCAATGAGGCTATGGGCGAATTGCAGCCCATCAAGGCCTGGACGCATTTTTCGTTTCCGGGACGTGGCCAAACGCATTCTACGCTGGAGTGGCATTGGTGGCATTTCAATGCCGTCGATACCAATGCAGCGGAAGAAGATAAGCAAGCCGTGTATTTATTCGAAGGCAAGGCCTTTCATCATGCCGTGGATCAGGATCGCGGTAACTTTGATTATTTGATGGGCTGTAATCTAGACATTGCCAACCCTGATGTGCGCCAGGAGCTTCTGTACTGGGGTAAATGGTACATGGATACGACAGGGGTTGATGGATTCCGGTTTGATGCAGTCAAACATGTCGGTTCCGATTTTTTTGTGGAATGGCTGCATGAGATGCGTGCACATACAGGTCGCGATCTTTTCGCCGTGGGTGAATACTGGTCTGGTGTCAATGGAGCGCTTGAACATTTTATCGAGACTACAGAAGGGCACTTGATGCTCTTTGACGCTCTGCTGCATTATAATTTTGCTACGGCCGGTCGCGAAGAGGCTGCATACGATCTGCGAACTATTTTTGATGGGACTCTCGTTAAGGACCATCCTGACATGGCTGTTACATTGGTTAGTAATCATGATACGCAGCCACTGCAATCGCTGGAGTCTGTTGTAGAGGCTTGGTTTAAGCCATTGGCCTACGCGCTGATTTTACTGCGCCAAGGTGGATACCCTTGTATCTTCTTTGCGGATTATTATGGGGTGCAGTATCAGGGACAAGGAAAGGATGGCAATACACATGAAATTGATATGCCAAGTCATAAATGGCTGATCGATCACTTTTTATCCGTACGATCGCAGTGTGCTTTTGGGGAACAACACGATTATTTTGATGATCCGCATTGTATTGGGTGGACGCGGTTAGGGACAGAAGAACACCCCGGCGGAATTGCCGTATTGTTGAGTAATGAGGGGAATCAGACCAAACCCATGCATGTTGGATTTGCAGAGCGTGCATATCAGGATGTTACGGGCCATATCGGCGATGTTGTAACGACCAATTCCGAGGGGTGGGGTGATTTCCGATGCAATGGTCGCTCCGTATCCGTATGGATACCTGTGGATTGAATTGCAGATGGGAAATAAAAAAGCCATGACTGCCGGGGCAGTCATGGCCTTCGAAAAATGTATAGTCTGAAGCTAGTCCTTGCAGACAACTACTCGTGTTTTGGCCCATTGATCACCGAGACGCTGTCCGTTCTTATTGTTGGCGAGCACAATGAGCTCGACAATGGCGAAAAACGGAATGAAGAGCACAATGTTGCGCACGATGGATGGACCCCATTGGTTCGTCAGAGGTTTGCCGGTTTCGGCATCCACTGCACGCAGTTTCATCGCCTTTTTGCCCAGGCTTTGTCCATCGAGAAATGGCAGGGCATCGCGCGTAAGATTGTAAGCTATGGCTGCGATCCATCCGACAATAGGAACCAGAGAGACGATACCGGATAGTAATCCGTCGATCAACACGGCTATGATCCGGTTGCCAAGTGATGCGTCTTGCAGGAGTACGGCTTCGTCACTTGCATGTTCTACTGTGGAAGCTGCTGCTGTATCGGCCATAATAAACCTCTCTATACTGTTGTCGGTACATGAATACTGATGCCTTACGCCTCCATGCAAGCATGCTTGCGCCAAAAGTGCAAATACAAATTGTGCAGGGCCTTGAAACATGTAAAAGCTGTTTTTTTACAATGGTTTGGTGTTGAATGCGGGCGTAGTCATACAAATAGATGGGGCAAACATATGGATGCGTTACTAGAGACTCATGGGTTGCGCCGTGAATACGGCACCTTGGTTGCTGTTGAAGCAGCCGATCTTTGTATCAAGGGCGGGCAGGTGGTGGGCCTGATCGGCCCGAATGGTGCAGGCAAGACGACTTTGCTG
This sequence comes from Kiritimatiellia bacterium, assembly GCA_007126175.1. Taxonomy (GTDB): domain Bacteria; phylum Verrucomicrobiota; class Kiritimatiellia; order UBA8416; family UBA8416; genus T3Sed10-140. The sequence goes on along the minus strand of SLBU01000177.1, from coordinate 7,616 downwards.
CGCATGCTGGCCACGCTTCTGGTACCAACAGATGGTACCGCGAAGATAACCGGCTATGATGCACGTACACACAGCACCGAAATCCGGCAGCGGATTGGTTTTATGCCGGATTTTTTCAATCTCTACAGTGATCTGACACTGACCGAAACCTTGGTGTTCTTTGCTGATGCATATGGGGTACCGGAGACGGAAATACCACAGCGCGTGCGGGAAACACTGGAAACGGTCGATTTGGCAGAAAAATCGAGTGAGATGGTGCGCAATCTCTCACGCGGCATGACGCAGCGAATGGGATTGGCCACGCTGCTTGTCCGCGATCCCCAGGTTCTGTTACTTGACGAGCCCGCCTCGGGGCTGGATCCTTTGGCACGGCGGCAGTTGCGTGATATTCTGAAACGTTTACAGTCTCAAGGGCGCGCTGTGATTGTATCCTCGCATATTTTGCCGGAGCTGGAAGGCTTTTGCACGGACATGATTGTGATGGATCATGGGCGTATCGTCGTGAGCGGGAGTGTGGGGGAGGTTGCGCGCCAAATATCCTCGGTCCGATCATTTTCGATTGGCGTGAAAGACCCTGCTGTTGATCTGCAACTTGTGTTTGCACCTTTTGCGGAGGTGGATGCACAACGCGAGGAAAGCGGGTTATGGCTAATTCAGGTAGGCGATGCAGCTTTCGATGAAAGCGAATTGGTCAAGACGCTGGTTGAGGCCGGGGTGCGGGTCACAAAATTCGCGGAATGCCGGCAGGGCATCGAAGATGTCTTCATGATGGTATCCGGTCAGCCGAAACAGAGCGGCGCCCATGAGGAGGGCGCACAATGATCCGCAATGCTTTGGTTAGACGCTACGCTATCGCGGCCTTCCGCCCTCAACACTTGTGGGTGAATATTTCCATTTATGTGATCGGCCTAGGCTTGATCGGTTTGTTTAATGGACTCGCTTTTCGTTCCGGAGTTGCCTACGAAGGAAGTTTGCGCGCTTGCTTCCGGGCTGTATACGGCCAGCTTTTGGCCATTCAGTTGCTTTTGCTATGGGTGTGGGGCGGGTATTCTGCCGGCAATGCCCTGCGTGAGGAAATGCTGAACAAATCGTACGATTTCTTCCAAATGCTGCCACTCTATCCGCGACAGAAATTGGTTGGTATTGCTGTGGGGCGTAACCTGTTGCCGCTGGCATTGGCGTCGGTGACGGCGGTTGTGCAATTCCTGGTAGGATTAGCTGGTGAAGTGCCGGTGTTTATGCAGATACAGCTACTTTTCTTGCTGGTGACCACCACCACCGTTGTATGGAATGTTTGCGTACTCTCCTCTGCCAGGGTGCGCAAGAACAAGAAGCAAAACCGAAATGTTTCGATCGTTCTACTTATCTTTTTTGTTTTCTGGCTGGTTCCTTTTGTGTTGCAGCTCATTATTCTGGCTAGTTCGGTTGTCAAACTTGAAGGCTGGACGGTGCCTTTCTTCGGGTTGGAACCGCCTGGCATGTTATTGGTGGGCGGCATTGCATTGTATCTCGCGGTTTGGGCAACGCTGGGAGCTATGCGCCAGTTTGTGCGTTCCGACTTTCCGATCTTCAGTGCTGCCGGGGCCTATAAATTCTTGATCGGCTGCCAGATCATCCTACTGGGGCTTTTCTGGCAGCGCGTGCCTGAGACGGCATCGAATGCCTGGTATGTTTATGCGATCGTAACGCATGTGCTGGCAGTGTTGGTGCCTTTTGGCGTGATGCGCTCACATGAACAATACATGGAGCTGAGCTATGATCTGGCGCGTAAACATGGCGAAGGCTCATTGTTGAACAAGTCCTTTTTTGCCCGCACGAATCTTACCGTTTGGTGCTATATTTTTGTGATATGGGCGGCATTCACAATAGGATCCGCGGCGCTGGTGCAGTCAATGGAATCCTTCCGTTGGGCCTTGGTTCTGATCGTGTGTGTATTTTTAGGGTGGTCCGTTTTTATGCTATTGGTCGAACTTGCAGTGGTTGGACGCCCGAAAAATGAAAAACTGAAATATTTTGTCGGGTTTGTTGCGCTGTTGTATCTGGTTGTGCCCATGATTCTCGCTGGTGTACTTCGCGATACCCGCATCATGGCGTACTCTTTCTTTGGCATTTGGGGTGCAGTTGGCGAGCGCGCTTTCAGCGAATCATCGGAAGCGCTACCTCTGGTTTGGCCAGCATTCGTGAATGCTGTTGCCGTGATTGTCTTGTTTGGGTTGGTTCGCAAACGCTACCTGCAGATTCTGGCAGCGCGACGCGCCATGTCGTTGCCGCACTCTTGATTCGCAAGTTCGGGCTACGGATCTGAGCGTATAGGCATGTAACGGTTAGAAGAGCGAAGGCTCCGGGCCGCGGATGCGGTCGACATATTTTTGGATGTTGAATTTGCGTTCGAGTCCGGAGGCGGCCATGTAGCGGACGGTGCCGAAGATGTTTCTTTCGGTCCAGGGGCGGTCGTGTTTGCCGAAGCACCAGGCTACGCCCGTGTAGCCGTTTGCATCTCGTCCGTCGATTTCGTAGCGGTCGTTCATATCGAGGAGAATCTGGTAGGCTTCCTCGGGGGTACGGGTCCATTCGATGACCTTCTTGCCCCAGTACATGCGCATGTAGTTGTGCATCTTGCCTTGCTGCACCATCTCTGTTTGGGCGGCATTCCAGTAGGGATCGTGCGTGTCGGCGGTCTCGAGCTGTTCCCTGCTGTAGGTTACGGGGCGTTTGTCGCTGGCGTGTTTGCGTAATGTTTTCCGGGCCCATGCGGGGACGGCGGTTTCGTACTTGTCGTAGGCGGTGTTGAAATAGACAAAGTTGATACTCAGCTCGCGCCGGATGATCAGCTCCTCGATATAGCTTTCGCTGGCTTGGGCGGGTGCTTCGGCGGCGCGGACGTTCTGGGCAATGGCCAGGGGGCTGATTTGTCCGAAGTGGAGATAGGGGCTCATGTTGGAGCAGAGGTTGTTGGCGGGATCATTGCGGTCGGAGTGGTAGCGGGCGAGGCCGTGGCGCAGGAAGGCATTGAGGTGTTGTTGTGCGGCGATTTGTCCGCCCTTGAATGAGGGGGCAGGGGAGACGCTTCGATCTATGGGTAGCTCGGCCAAGTCGGCGGTTGGATTCAGGTCGGATGCAGGCGGTTTGGGTAAGGGGCGGCTCGGGGGGGAGGGTACCGCACGTTCTTCCAGAAAGGGAATCCAGAGCCGCTGGATTTTGGGACGGATTGTGCGGGCGGCATATTCCTCCTTGTCGGAGACAAGGCGGATCGGAACGACGACGTCGGCTTCAATGGCACTGAACGGGCAATCGATTTGTTTGGCGATCTGTGTGCGCCAATGGCGTTGGAGACGGAGATAGCCGATATCGCCGACGAGCATGGCCGCATCGCGGGCAAGGTGGGCAATCACCTCTGGCGGATCACCCAGGCGCAGTACAAAGCTGATGCCGCGTGCTTGCAGCTCATCCTGCACATCGGCCAGGCCTTCGAGCATGAACTGGTAGTGTCTGGCATTGGCACCGGGATAATGCGGCGTGAGTACGAAGGCCACGAGTAGGGGCAATTGGCAGGAATGGGCCGCTTGCAAGGCCCAGTCCAGCGCAAGATTGGCCTGCGTTCGTTGTGCTTGCTGCATCCAATATAGCACGTAACGGCGTCCCGGTATCGGTTGACCAGGACGATAGATCCATAAACGATTGTTCTCCATGAACTGATAGTAGTGTGGTTGGCATGTGTTAGCAAGATGGCTTTGTGTGGAATATGTCTTTGACATTGCCGCCCGTACACGGAGAATGTCCCTTATGCGAAATGCCAACAAGAGAGCGGTCTGCTGGTTGCAGTAGACCATGTTGAACCTTGAATCAAAGTACGATTATGTCAGGTGTTATGGAAGATCATCAGGAATCATTACAAGAAGAGACCGAGACCCGCGCAACGGTTCGGATTAAACTGCCGCCGCCGCATGATTCTTCTGAGTCGACGGTTTTCAGTCGTACAGAAGGTGGTGCGCTGGAGTCGCAGTACCAGTGGATCGAGAAGATAGGCGGCGGGGGCATGGGGGTGGTGTATTTGGCGCGCGATCGACGGTTGGGACGCGTGGTGGCGATCAAGCGTTTACATGCAAAATGCTTGAAGGACGAGAATCTGAAAACGCGTTTGTTTCAGGAGGCGCGTGCCACGGCATCGCTGAGCCACATTCATATCGTTCACATTTATGCCTTGGGGGAGGACACGGATGGCCCCTATATTGTGATGGAGTATATCGGTGGGCCGCAGCTAGAGGATCGCGAACAGATTGCGCCCCCCTTCACCCTGGCGGACCGGGTGCATCGGGAAGGTCCGATGGCACTGGATGTGGCCATTGATTTTGTTGTGAAGTTGTGCCGTGCAATTGAGTATGCCCATGAGAACCATGTGATTCACCGCGATTTGAAGCCCAGCAATGTGCTGCTGGATGCCGGTCTGGAGCCTAAGATTGTGGATTTTGGTTTGGCGCAAGTACGTCGCAGTGATGCTGAGCCGCTGACGTTGCCGGGGGAGCGCATGCTTTCGTTGGGGTATGGAGCCCCCGAGCAGGAGTCGGATGCCAGTTTGGTAGATGAACGGGCGGATGTTTATGGTCTGGGGGCGCTGTTATATTTTTGCGTGACGGGAAAGAATCCGCGTTATTTTCGGCAGAATGATTTGCCGGAGGTGATTCGGATGCCGGTGGTGAAGGCGCTGGAGACGGATCGGGAGCAGCGTTGGAGAGATGTGGCGGGCCTTCGTTCGGTTTTGCAGCAGACGCGTGCGCCTGGGACTATGGCCCTTCCCACTGGCAAGGTGACGTGGCGTTGCAAGTGGTGCGACACCATCAATCCTGTCGTGGTGCGATTTTGTGGAAAGTGCGGCTGGGATGGCGGGGTATTCTGTCCGGAGTGCAGTTCGGAATCGCGTTTTGGCACACAGTACTGCGGTGTTTGCGGGGCCGATGCCAAGCAGTATGAGGCGGCGTTGCGTGTGTTGGAGGAGATGCGCCGGAATATGGACCGTAAAGAGTTTGCGGTGGTGGCCCAGGAGGAGCAATCGATCAGTGGGTTTCGTCCGCAAGGTGCCAATGGCCGGAGTTTGCTGGAGCAGGTGCACGAGTTGGGGGAAAAAGCGCGCGAGTCATTGCGTCGTCGAACGCGCATTCGTGCGGAGGTCGAGCATGGGCTATCGCAGGCGCATTATGAACAGGTGCGCAGCTTGATCGAGGAGTATAACCAGCTTGCGTTTGACAGTGCCTTTGATGAGATCGAGAAGAAGCTAGATGGTCTGCAACTGGATCGGGATATGCGCCGTTTACGTGATGCCATCGGGAATCGGCAGTGGCAGTATGCCGAGCGCTTGCTGCGCGATATACGCTTTGAAGGGCATCGCTCTTCCGAGCTGCTGTTTTTCCGGGGACAAGTGGCGGGGCATCGGCGTTGGCGGCGCATTCGGCGGCGTTCGTTGCGCGTTGCCGTGCTGCTGCTGCTCTATCTTTTGCTGGCAGGTCCACTGCATCGTGCCGGGGGCAATGGGTATGTTTTTGATGTGCTCTGGGCACCGGCGCGGCATGCGCAACGCATTCCCGGTGTGGGCAGGGTGCTGGAGCAATATGGGCGCTGGTTCAATTTTTCCTATACGGCGTCCCCCGCAGCGGGGGGCGATTCTGCCGAGTAGGTTCAGAGCTGGGCAATGGCTTCGATTTCGAAGCATGCGCCTTTGGGAAGTGCCGCCACGGCAACGCAGGCGCGGGCGGGTTTGGCGGGCGCCAGCATTTCGGCATAGATGGCATTGACGGTGGCAAAGTCTGCCATATCGGTCAGGTAGACCGAGGTTTTGATGATATCGGTGGTAGAGCCGCCGGCAGCGCGGATGACCGCTTTAAGGTTTTCGAGGGCTTGTCGGGTTTCGGTTTCGATGCCGCCGGGCACCAGGAGACCGGTGGCGGGGTCCAGGCCGATCTGTCCGGAACAGAAGAGCAGATTACCGGATTGCATGGCTTGGGAATAGGGGCCTACGGCGGCAGGGGCGGAATGGGTCTGGATGGGGGTAGGGTGCATGATGGTGCTCCTTTGCTTTTATGTAGCGTAGCGTAGAAAAACGATAATGATGGCCCCCGGTGCAGAGATGGTGATCGAACTGCCCGTTGCCTCATTCAGGGTACCTTGCCAGATTTGGTCGATCAAGAGGTTTTCGAGGGGATATTTCACGTTATGCGCGGTTACAGGGATCCCTTTGGTGGTATTGAAAAAAGAAACTTGTTGACCGGGGAGGGTGGCTAGGGTTGCTTGATTTTGTATGACGGTGAAAATGCCATGATCGGTGATCATCTCCACATCAGCTTGCTGTGCGTATTGTGCGAGGAGACCGATGTTGCCGAGGGTATGGTCCTCGCGTTTGCCGGTTGCCCCGAGAATGGTGATTGCTTGGTAGCCCTCTTGGCGGCAGGCGTTCACGGCTTTGGTGAGGTCATTGGTTTCCTGGTCGGGGTCGTGCGTGATACATTGCGCATAGGTTTTTCGGATTTGATCTGGTAGTGAGTCGAGGTCGCCGATGATCTTGTGCGGTTCAAGGCCTGCGGCGAGGAGGGCTTCGGCGGCGCCATCGCAACAGATTCGCGATTCGGCTGTGCGCAGGATCTGCAAGGGGTAGGGGTGGGTCGGGAAGTCGCCATTGGCAAGGATCACGGCTTTTTTCATAATGCTGGGTCACTCGCTTGTGTGGGTTGCCGATGTGTGTGCCATTGGTACCATCCATAGAGTCCGAGCACCAGGAAAAAGGCATACTGGATGGCATATTCCGGTGCATTGCTGATCCAGTAGATATGAATGCTTACGAGATTGACGACAATCCACCCCAACCAGTTTTCCATGCGTTTGCGTGCTTGCAGGAATTGGGCATAGTAATTGAGAACGGTGGTGGTGCTATCGCGCCAGAGCAGGGCTGGCGTAGGGATCCAGCTTACGTGGTGTGCCAGACGGGCAATGCCGAGGCCCCAGAGGAGAATCGACGCGATGACTGCCAAGAGCAGCAGTGCTTGTTTGTGGCGTGGCATCCAGGTGGGGAGAAAGGGCTTGGCGTCGGGACGTGTGCCGCGGCGGTGCCAGACGACCCAACAATAGATCTGGATGGGAATGCCGGAGGCATACATCACGGCTTCGGAAACCAGTTGCCACTGGAAAAAGGCAAGATATACGGAGATACAGGCCCAGATGAGGCCTAGGGGCCACCCGAGGATATTCTGGCGTGCGATGCAGATTACGCCGGCGACGGCACAGATGGTTGCAAGGATCGCGAGGGGGGTATTGCCAATGAGCAATTGCCAGTCTATGTGCTGCAAGAGAGACGTATCATTCATAATCGACTTCCTCCGGCGGTATGAACCGCATCAGGTTCCAAGGGTCTCCAACATGGAATCTCAGCGGGTTTGCCCGCTCCCCTGTCGTACGCGAGGGAGTTTGACTTTCTGGCGAATGGATTGCAATGAAAAATGTGTGTGCGTGTGCCGGGCCCCGACTGTAAGGATTGGGCGTTGCCGTAAGAATGATTGCAAAGGAGTATGCTATGTTGAAATTTGCTTTAATTGTGTTGATTGGTGCCGTTGCGGGTGGTCTGATGGGCTATT
>SLBU01000194.1 GCA_007126175.1 Kiritimatiellia bacterium | reverse complement strand
GTGGTGAAACGTTGAAATTCTATTGTAACGTTATGCGCTTCGGTATAGAACAAATGGGGCATTGGTTTGTATTCGGTATGTGCGGCAGAAAGGATTCGAGAGAGGTGTTTGTATGCATTTCCCACATGTTACAATAGCAGTACCGGATTGGGTCGGCGCGTTTTGCGCGTCTTGGTCTTCTGGGTTCGCAACCGTGCAGGCTCGTGCCGCTTTTGTCGTGGCACTGTCGCAGCAGAATGTTTCGCACGAAACCGGCGGTCCGTTTGCGGCTGCAGTCTTTGACCCTCTGGAGGGACACTTGATTGCTCCCGGTGTCAATCTGGTGGTGCCGTCGTCGTGTTCGGCCGCCCATGCGGAAATCGTTGCCTTGATGGTTGCGCAGCAGATCATGGGAACCCATGATCTGGGTGCGGCCGGTTTGCCGGCTCTGGAGTTGGTGAGCAGCACGGAGCCTTGTGCCATGTGCCTGGGGGCGGTACCGTGGTCGGGGGTGCGGGGGCTGGTCTGCTGTGCGCGTGGCACGGATGCCGAGGCCATCGGGATGGATGAAGGCGAAAAGCCGCCTGGCTGGATTGTTGCGCTTGAGAACCGTGGCATCAGGGTGATGCGCGATGTTTGCCGGGTAGAGGCTGCGGCCGTGTTGCAAGGGTATGTTGCGGGCGGCGGATTGATCTACAATGGTCGGTGTGGCTGAGGCATTGTTTTCATGATACGGGAAGGGAGGCACATTTTGAAACTGAAGCAGTTGCAACAAGGGTTTAAGAACTGGCGTGTGAAAGGGCACAAGTTCTACGGTTTCCTGCAACGGGGTGTGTGGGATCTGGATGTACAGAGCCTGCCGCTGGGTCGCTCCATCGCGGTTCGTGCCTTGCGGATCGTGTATCTGGTCATCAAGGGATTCCGAGATGATCAGTGTTCCATGCATGCCTCGGCGCTGACCTTCAGCTCCTTGATGGCGATTGTTCCCATCCTGGCGCTGATGTTATCCATGGCCCGCGGCCTGGGAGATGCCGACACGGCCAAGAACTGGGTGCAGGATCGCGTACGGAATTGGACGGAGACCTTCCAGTCGGACGCGCAAAATGGGGGTGACGCCGTGGCGCCGGACGCAGAGGATAGCGCGCGCGCGGATCTCTTGCCCCGCGCTGCCGTTGGGGATTGGGAGGGGCAACAAGCGTTGGCCGCGCGAATCAACGCGATGGTGGAGGCGGGGTTTGATCGGGTGGATGAGATCAATTTTGCGCGTTTGGGGACGGTGGGGCTGGTGCTGCTGATCTGGATGGTGATTGAAGTGCTGGGGCGTGTGGAACGCTCCTTCAACCGCGTCTGGGGTGTTGCGCGTGGCCGTACGGTCTGGCGACGATTTACGGATTATCTCAGCGTGCTGTTGATCCTGCCGATCCTGATTGCTGCCGCCGCATCCGTGCCGGTCGTGGAGCTGGTTACGAATTATATGCCAGCAGATTCCGCTGCTTTGCTACGTCGATTTGTGGAGTCTGGTTTTTTTAAGAATCTGGTGGTGGTGGGGATGACCACCATGGCATTCAGTTTTTTTATTATGTTCATGCCTAATACGACGATGCGGGTGGGTTCTGGGCTGACGGGTGGTTTTATGGCCGCGGTCCTGTTTCTGGTTTGGCTGTGGATCTGTGCCATGGTGCAGGTGGGGGCGGCCCGCTACGGGCGAATCTATGGTAGTTTTGCCGTGGTCCCGATTATTTTGGCTTGGGTACATGTGAGCTGGCAGATCGTGCTTTTCGGAGCAGAGGTGGCTTTTTCGGTGGAGAATGCGACCACGTACCGGATGGAGCAGAGTGCGGCAGATGCCAGTGTCGCGGCGCGCTTGACCATGGCGGTGTTGATTTTGCGCGAGGCGGGGTTGGCGCTGCACGGGAATGCTGCGCCTTTTGAGGTCAATGTTTTTGTGCAAGCTCGCAAAGTGCCGGTGCGGTTTGTGAATGCCGTGGTAGAGGAGTTGGTGCGGGCCGGCTATTTGGCCCCACTGGCGGACAAAACGGATGTATATGTCCTGTTGCGTTCGGCAGACAATTTGCACATGCGTGAATTATTGCATACCATGCTGCACGCGGGGGCGGATATGGCGGTGCTGGGCTTGCGGTCCGCGCAACTTGAGCCTGCCGTAGTCGAAGCCGTAAAAAAATCATTAGGGGCCGCAGAGACCGAGCTGGATCAGATATCCGTGGCTTCCTTGCTGGCACGGAAGGGATAAGAGGGGCAGGATGCAGGAAGCAGTAGATTTTGCAGCGGCGTTAAATCAGGAACAATTTGCAGCGGCTACGGCTGGCGCGGGTCCGGCTTTGATACTGGCGGCAGCGGGCACGGGCAAGACACGCACCCTGGTGTACCGGGTGGCCTATCTTGTGGCGCAAGGGATTGCGCCGGACCGGATTCTGCTGCTTACCTTTACCAACCGGGCTGCGCAGGAAATGCTGGATCGGGCGGCGGCATTATTGCCGGGTAACGGTTTGGGCATGCCTTGGAGCGGCACTTTCCACCATGTTGCCAACCGTATGTTGCGTCGGCATGCCCCCCGGATCGGGTATCCCTGCGGTTTTACGATTCTGGATCAGGACGATGCGCGGGGGCTGATGTCTGCCTGTATCAAGGAAAAGGGGCTCAAGGCCAAGGAATTTCCGAAGCGCGAGGTGTTGCTGCATGTGCATTCCCAGGCCCAGAACCGCGAAATCGCGTTGCGCGATGCGATCGAGCAGCATTTTGGGGACCACGAAGTGGATGGTGACCTGATTCTGGCGGTTTTGCGGCGCTATGCGGATCGTAAGCGGGAACTGGATGCCATGGACTTTGATGATTTGTTGGTCTATTGCCTGCGTTTGTTACGCGATCATGAGGATGTGCGTTTGTCTTATACCCAACAATTCCAGCATGTGTTGGTGGATGAGTATCAGGATACGAATGAAATCCAATCGCATATGGTGGATCTGTTGACGGGGCCATCGGGCAACTTGTTTGTGGTAGGGGACGACTTCCAGAGCATCTATGCCTGGCGGGGCGCGGATACACGGCACATTCTCTCCTTTCCCGCGCGCTACCCGGGGGCACGCATCTACAAGCTCGAGACGAATTACCGTAGCGTTCCCGAGGTACTGAATCTTGCCAATGTTACGGTTGCATGTTCCGGCCAGCCCGACTTGTTTCGCAAGGTGCTGCGTCCGACACGAGCGGCCTATCATTGCCCGCAGATTGCCCGGTTGCGTGATGGGGAACACCAGGCACGCTATGTGGCCGAAGCCATCCGGAATTTTCGGCGCGACGGCTATGAAGCTGACGATATCGTGGTGTTATACCGGGCACACTATCATGCGATGGAATTGCAGGTAGAGTTAACACGCAGCCGGATTCCGCATCATGTCACATCAGGGATTCGCTTTTTTGAGCAGGCGCACATCAAGGATGCCTTGTGCCTATTGCGCGTTCTCAGTTCGGCGGATGATGTGCTGGCCTTCGAACGTTTGCTGGCCCTGTTGCCTGGGGTGGGGGCGGTGACGGCCGCCCGCATCTGGAAAAAGCTGGGGGGGCATTTTGATGCCTCGGATGCGATGCAGCGGATGGCGCTGCGGCAAGCGTTACCGAAAGGCGCGCAGGCGCGCTGGGCTGCACTGGAGCCGGTTTTGGAGGCCTATTATGCGGAGGAACTGGAGCGTGACGGAGGTCGGGCTGTGGGGTTGTTTGTAACGGCGTTTTACGAGACCTATGCGGTCGACACGTATGAAAATGCCGAGACGCGGCTGGAGGATCTTGGAGAGTTGCAAGTGCAATTAGAGCGTTTTGAGAGTGTAGCGCACTGTTTACAGGATGTCGCTCTGCTGACAAACCTGGATGCCGAAGATGATGCTGTCGGCAGTAGTGGCAAGGTGCGCTTGAGCACTGTGCATCAGGCGAAGGGGTTGGAGTGGCCCGTGGTAATCGTGATCTGGGCCGCGGAAGGCATGTTTCCCTCGGCGCGCTCGTTGCAGGAATCTGAAGCGGGGGAGGCTGAAGAGCGGCGCTTGTTCTACGTTGCCGCCACACGGGCCAAGGATGAGTTGATCCTGTGCGTGCCCGAATACCGGCGTATGCGTGATGGAGGAGGCATGTATTGCCAGCCGTCCCGGTTTATCGAGGAGTTGCCGAAGGAGACTGCCACCGTGAGGCGGATTGGGTACGTGTTTTGAAATGGAAATAGTATTTGATAGTCATGTACATTTTAGCGGTGTTGCGGCACCGGGTTACAGTGTGCCCGAGCAGCTCGAAAGGGCTACCGCTAGCGGCGTTCGGCAGATGGTTGCCGTGGGGGGATCCTGCGATTTGAATGCGTTTGCCTGTCAGGCGGCCGAGATTGCCCCGGAACGAATACGTGTGGCAGTTGGGTTTGACCGCGATCAGCAGGCTGAGATGGCGACCAGACTT
>SLBU01000080.1 GCA_007126175.1 Kiritimatiellia bacterium | reverse complement strand
TTCATGCGCATGATGAACAGAATGAGGCAGCCGTGGGCGATCAGGTCACGATAACCGAGGCGCGCCCGTTGAGTCGGTTGAAACGCTGGCGTTTGTTGCGCATCAATCAAAAGGCCACTGTATTGGATACGGGGGTACAGGCATGATTATGGAGCAGACGAATCTGGTTGTGGCGGATAACACGGGGGCACGGCGGGCGATGTGTTTCCGTGTGCTCGGGCAGCGCAAGCGTTACGCGCATGTCGGCGATGTTATCAAGGTGGCCATCAAGGAAGCGCAACCGAATGGCGCGATCAAGAAAGGGCAAGTTTGCACGGCGTTGATCGTACGCACGAAGCATCCAGTGCGACGTGCCGATGGTTCGGTCTTGCGTTTCGATAACAATGCTGTGGTGTTGATTGATGCAAACAAGAATCCGATTGGTTCGCGTATCTTCGGCCCTGTGGCCCGTGAGCTTCGCGAGAAGAATTTCATGAAAGTAGTGTCGTTGGCACCAGAGGTCCTATAAGCGTGCAGGAAGGATATTGACGTGAGCATCGGAAGAATCAAAAAAGCTGACGAAGTGGTAGTGACCACTGGCGTTGACGCAGGCAAGACCGGCAAGGTGTTGCGTGTGGATCGGGAAAAGGGTAGGGCATATGTCGAAGGTTTGAACGTGCGTCGTTGCACCATCAAGCGTTCCAGCGAACATCCGCAAGGTGGTATGATCGACAAGGAGGCTGCGATTGCGTTGTCGAATTTGATGCCATACGATCCTTCGGCCAAAAAGGGGGTACGCGTTGCTCGGGTAACCGAGGGCGATCGGCGTGTACGCAAGAGCAAAGCAGGCAGTCACGTATTTGATTGAGGGGATCATGGCGACATTAAAAGAGAAGTATAAGCAGGACATTGCTCCGGCGCTGACACAAAAGCTGGCGTTGCGGAATCCGATGATGGTGCCGCGTGTGAGCAAGGTAATTGTGAACATGGGTATGGGCATTGCGGACAAGGATACCCAGAAGCGTTTATTGGAAGAGCTTGGGCAGATCACAGGGCAGCGTGCGGTGGCTTGTAAGGCGCGCAAGAGCATATCGAATTTCAAGCTGCGCGAGGGGATGGTCATTGGGGCCAAGGTGACGTTGCGGCAGGCACGTATGTATGACTTTCTGGAGCGGTTGTTTAATGCCGCGTTGCCGCGTATTCGTGACTTTCGCGGTGTTTCCAAGAAGGGTTTCGATGGTCATGGCAATTACACGCTGGGCTTGAAGGAACAAACGATCTTTCCTGAGATTGACCCGAATCATACCGGGGCATCCCAGGGAATGGATATTACCATTGTAACAACGGCCAAGACAGACCAGGAGGCGCGCGAGTTGTTGGCGCTGCTGGGCATGCCTTTTGCCGCCTGATGATTCTAACGGAGGAAAGACATTGGCTAAGACAGCATTGATTGAAAAGTCGAAACGCACACCGAAGTTCAGTGTGCGCACCTACCACCGCTGCAGTCGCTGTGGTCGCCCGAGAGGGTATATGCGCAAGTTTCACCTATGCCGTATTTGTTTTCGTGAGCTGGCCTCGCAGGGACAGATTCCAGGCGTCACGAAGGCCAGTTGGTAGCGAGGAGCGGATATGAGTGTAGCTGATCCATTATCGGATATGTTAACGCGGATTCGGAATGCTGTGGACACGGGGAAACCCCGTGTGAGCATGCCGGCGTCGAAGTTGAAGACAGAAGTGGCCCGTGTTCTGAAAGCCGAGGGGTTTGTCAGGGATTTTGCCATGGAGGAAGTTGAGGGCAAGAGTACATTAACGGTGTTCTTGCGCTATGGTGCGCGTCGAACACCAGCCATACGCGGTTTGCGTCGGATTAGCAAACCGGGGTTGCGGAAATACAGCCGGGCGACCGAGCTGCCGCGCATCCTTGGTGGGATGGGTGTGGCAATTGTCAGTACGTCGCAGGGTTTGATGACGGACAAGGAGGCACGGGCAAAAAACGCAGGTGGCGAATTGCTTTGTGCGATCTGGTAAGGAGAAAGAGCGATGTCCAGGATTGGATTACAACCAGTGCAACTACCCGCCGGGGTTAAAGTTGCGGTCAATAACGGGGTATTGGAGGTAAGCGGTCCGAAGGGCGCGCTGCCATTGACTCTCCCCGCCGGTGTTTCTGTGGAGCAGGTGGAGTCTGAAGTTCAGGTGAAGCGGGAAGCGGATCGTTACCGTGCGGTGCATGGTCTGACGCGCAGTTTGATTGCCAATATGGTAACAGGCGTGACTGATGGGTACAGCAAGGATCTGGTGATCAACGGTGTTGGTTTCCGTGCAGCGCTGAATGGGCGGACGTTGAGCTTGTCGTTGGGGTTTGCCTATCCGATTGAATATGCGGTTCCGGAGACGGTAACGGTTGTTGTAAATAACAACACGGAGATTACGGTGTCTGGGATTGACAAGCAGCAAGTTGGCAATGTGGCCGCCCGCATTCGTTCCTTCTATCCTGCCGAGCCATACAAAGGCAAGGGTGTGCAATACAAGGGCGAGCGCATCCGGCGCAAGGTTGGCAAGACGGTTGCCTAGGGTTTGAACAGGAGTTGAAGATGAAAGTACAATCTCGAAAGAGTGCCCGCGTACAGCGGCACAAACGTGTTCGCAAGCGTGTGAACGGGACAGCGGAATGTCCACGGCTGGCCATCATGGTTTCGAATCGGAGCATGTATGCGCAGCTTATTGATGACACGGTGGGGTGTACGCTGGCGTCAGCGAACAGTGTAAAAGAGGGGAACCCGACGGTTGCTGCTGCGCAGGCGTTGGGGGAGCGGCTTGGTGGAGCCGCTCAGGAAGCTGGGATCAAACGTTTCGTAACCGACCGGGGCGGGTTCCGTTACCATGGGCGGGTCAAGGCGATCGTTGATGGGGTTCTGGCGACCGGTTTGTCGAACGGTAAGGAGGCGAAGTAAGCATGGCGGACGTGAAAGAGAATGCACCCAAGAATGAGTTTGAAGAGCGCGTGGTTTTTGTGAATCGTTGCTCGAAAGTCGTAAAGGGTGGCCGTCGGTTCAGTTTTAGTGCCATCGTTGTTGTGGGCAACCGCGACGGGATGATTGGATATGGTTTTGGCAAGGCCAATGAAGTATCGGACGCGATCAGCAAAGGGGGCGAGATTGCGCGCAAGTCGCTATTTTCGGTTCGGATGAAAGAGCGAACGATTCCGCACGAGGTGCAGGGGCGTTACTCGGGGGGGCAGGTATTGCTGCGTCCGGCGGCACCTGGTACGGGTGTAATTGCGGGTGGCGGGGTTCGAGCGGTACTGGAAGTTGCGGGATATCGCGACGTACTGGCGAAATCCCTGGGCAGCAATAACAAGGTAAATGTTGTGAAAGCAACAGTGGATGCGTTGAATCAGTTGCGCTCGCGCGATGAAATTGCTCGCGTACGGGAACTGGCCATATGAATGCTTGCCAGCTAGAAATGTAAAAGGAGAGAATACCATGGATCTACACTCATTAAGCAAGACGCCGGGTTCTCGGCATCGGGCCAAGCGGCTTGGTCGGGGGATGGCGTCGGGCAAGGGGAAGACGAGCGGCAAGGGGCATAAGGGCCAGATGGCGCGTAAAGGGCATAAGCGTAAACTTGCATTTGAAGGGGGGCAGATGCCCCTGATTCGGCGGCTACCCAAGCGTGGCTTCAAGAACCCGACGCGGAAGGAGTTCTTCGGTGTCAATGTGGGATCGTTGGAGCAGTTTGCAGATGGGGATATTGTTGATGGGGCCACCTTACGGCGCGCCGGTCTTGTGAATGGCTCGTTTGATGGCATCAAAATCCTGGGGCGTGGTGAGCTGGGGCGCAAGCTTACGGTGAAGGCGACCTCATTCAGCGAAGCGGCGAAGACGAAGATTGAAGCCGCTGGTGGCACCTGCGAAACGGAATAAGGCAACATGTTCAAGACGTTCGTCAATTGTTTTAAGATTCCGGAGTTGCGCCAGCGCATTCTGTTCACACTCGGGTTGGTTTTTATCTGTCGTGTGCTGGCGCTGGTGCCGACACCTGGGGTAAATGCGGCAGCGCTGCAACGGGTCATGGATGCAATCCGTGAACAGTTCGGTGGTGGATTGATGGGTATGATCAATATGTTCAGCGGCGGTGCCCTTGGGCGCAGTGCGGTGGGCGCGTTGGGTATCATGCCATATATCAGTGCCTCGATTATTATTCAGTTGATGACGGCCGTTGTTCCGCAATTGGAGCGTCTGGCGCGCGAAGGGGATTCGGGACGAGCGAAAATCACGCAATATACGCGCTATTTAACGTTGGTCATTTGTCTGGTGCAGGGCTTTTTGCTTGCCTTGACGTTGGAGCGGGGGTTTGGAGAGGTTGCGGGTGGCGATCAGATTGTTTCACCCGCGATAGCAGGCTGGGGCTTTCGATTTTTGACTGTCCTGACGGTGACGACGGGAACGATGTTAATGATGTGGTTGGGCGAGCAGATTACCGATCGGGGTA
>SLBU01000113.1 GCA_007126175.1 Kiritimatiellia bacterium | reverse complement strand
ACTTCAACGTGACACAACGGATCGCCGTTGCATTCGAAACCGAAGATGAGGAATTAGCGATAGCCCTCGAAGAGCACGGCGCAACCATCGCAGAAGAAGTGCTGGCGCTTGAACTAGGCCCCGTCTCGAGCGTCAAGCTTACGGCTGTGGTTGCGACAGAGGCTCTCGACATCAATGGCGTACCATGCAATGTAAAAATTGAAAAACGCGGCTGATCATCTTCGACAGAGTGAGTATGGACAGAAAAATCGCATATGATGTCCGTCTCTAGTTGTCAGTCATAAAAGGGGAGGGGAGAGATGCATTCGAATGTAACCGTTGTCACACATCCAGTACTGCAGCACTCTTTGACGTTGCTGCGCGATGCTGCGTCTGATACGGCTGCCTTCCGTCGGCATGCTGCCATTGCTGCCTCTTTTCTCCTGATTGAAGCGACGCGCCAATTACACACGAAATCAGTCCAGATCAATACGCCACTGACAGGAACCACTGGGGATCAATTGGAAGAGCGCCTTGTCATTGTCCCGGTATTGCGTGCAGGACTCGCATTACTGCCCGCCGCGCAGACCCTGTTGCCGGATGTGCCCGTCGGATTTCTAGGCCTGGAACGCGATGAACATACGGCCGTGGCAAGGGAGTACTATCACAAATTTCCCAATGAACTCTCCGACTACACGGCCATCATTCTCGATCCGATGCTTGCCACAGGTGGCTCGCTGCAAGAGACCATTCATGCCGTGATGAAACGCGGATGCAATCAAATCATTCTTGTTTGTGTCGTGGCTGCTCCGGAAGGGATTGAGCGCGTCATGGCGACTCATCCAGACGCACAACTATTCACGGCATCCATCGACAGCCATTTGGACGAGCGCAAATTCATCGTGCCGGGGCTTGGCGATTTCGGTGACCGATACTTTGGAACGTGATGCCCACATCATGCCGCCACCTACATGAAGTTATTCACGCGCTCTCTTGTAGTGCAAATCCGCTATACCTACTACCGATTGTGGATTTATTGGGCACATGATTAGACATAAGATATATTATGCGACGTTACTATGCGCTATTTGGCGGCAAGAGAATGCGGTTGTGAAACTTGGGATGCACATGTAGCCCGCTGGAGCCTGTCCGACGGAGCCTTGGCGTAGGCGGGCCGAAAGCGCGGCTGGGCGTGTGGGGTGCATGTGGTGTCCGTCGAGGCTGCTTTCGGCGAAAACAGTCTACAAACAATGCAGCTACAGGTTACCGGATTGGCCCCCATCGCCAGCTTATGGGCCAGTAGACGAAAACGGCTGGTCCGACGAGATTCTGCTGCGGGACGGGTCCCCAGTAGCGGCTATCGCGGCTGTTGCGTGTGTTATCGCCCAACACAAAATACTGTGTATGATCCAAATGCCACTCCAGTTTGGGATTATCCAAATGCCCGGCCATTTGAAAGCCCGCGTACCCGTTAATCGAGGCCGTCACCCGGTCAATGCCGAAATCACCGATTTGGGGGCGTCCGTTGACAACGAGATTGGGCGGTCGAATCGAGACACGTTCCCCGGGCATACCCACGAGTCGTTTAATATAATGCGTCCCGGGTTCGAGCGAGAAAATACCATCGGTCGTGAAAACCATAACTTCATCGCGACGCGGCCTGCGAAAATTCCAGATCACTTTGTTTACGAACAAGTGATCTCCACGTTGGGCGCGTCCGGCCCACAATAATTCTCCCTTATCCAGCATTCGATCAGCATGAAACGGAGGCTGGAGATTGCCATTGGCGTCGCCAACAAGCACATCTCGCGGTATACGGTGCATGAGCCCGCCAATTTGGAACAAGACAATTGAAGGGTCGCTGGCATGTTCCATGGGGTTCCCTAGCCTACCGGAAGCCTTTGCCCGGACATCTGTATACCATTCACCGGCTAGCAAAAAACGCCCGACTTTAAAGGGAAACCGGTCCGACCACGTTGGGGCTGTGGTTACCGCTGTAATACCGTTCAAGGTCGGCTGCATCGAGCCAGTAGGAATCTTGAACGGTTGCAGAAAATAGGCACGTAATCCCATCGCGACGGCAATCGCCACTACCAACATCTCAATATTTTCTACCAGCCCATTTTTCGTTTTAGCGCCCTTTATTGCGTGCGCCTGTTGCATTAATGCTGTGCAGGCGGCATCCACATCTGCCCATTGCTTTTGTTTTACCAAATCCCGCAAGGTTCGAATCCTCTCGCGCATGTCAGCCCGCTCGCGATCCGTAAGCAGATCCTCACGCATGTGTAACACATGCCTCCCGTGGTGGATGCATTCCTGCGCCTTCTTCCTGAGGCGACGTCTCGTGAGTAACTCCAAAATTTTCATGTTGGCTTAATTCGTGTTGGTTTTGAGCACGGAAATGAATGCCGTTTGTGGTACATTCACCTTGCCGAATTGTTTCATTTTCTTCTTGCCCGTTTTTTGCTTTTCGAGGAGTTTCATCTTCCGCGTCACATCACCACCATAGAGCTTCGCGGTTACATCCTTACGAAACGCCCGGATGGTTTCGCGCGCAATGATGGTACGCCCCAGGGCCGCCTGCACTGGAATCGTGAACTGATGCGGCGGAATGGCTTCCGACAAGGCCTTGCAAATCTGGCGTCCGCGTTCCACGGCTTTGTCCTTGTGTACCAGCGTGGCAAAGGCATCGACCGGCTCGGAATTCAGTAATATTTCCATTTTAACAATCGGGCTTACCTGGTATCCGGAATGCTCATAGTCCATCGATGCATACCCTTTAGTGGCGCTCTTGAGATTATCATGAAAATCTGTCAGAATCTCATTGAGCGGCAGGGTCGAGGTTAACATCACACGCGAGGTGTCAATCGATTCGGTTTTGGTTACCTCGCCGCGCCGCTCCATGATCAGCCGCAGCAACTCACCGATATGTTCATTCATACAGATAACAAAGGCATTGATCATGGGCTCTTCAATTTTTTCGATACGGCTTGGATCCGGCAAAAACACGGGGTTATCGATCTCCTGCATCTTTCCATCGCGCGTATACACACGGTACACTACGCCGGGATGTGTGCTGATAATATCAAGATCGAACTCGCGGCGCAGCCGCTCCTGAATGACTTCCATGTGAAGCAGGCCGAGAAAACCACAGCGGAAACCAAAGCCCAATGCAGTCGAACTTTCGGAATGGTATGTAAAGGCTGAGTCGTTCAAGGCCAGCTTATCGAGACTCTGGCGGCACTTCTCGTAATCCCCGGTATCCACCGGATACAGGCCACTGAACACCATTGACTTGATCGGAGAAAAACCTGGCAATGGTTCCGTAGCCGGCGATTTCTCGGATGTTACGGTATCTCCCACCTGGATGTCGGCCGGTGTTTTCAGGGTTCCGATCAGATAGCCAACTTGACCGGCCCGCAAGATTTTCTGGGGCAATTGTTTGGGCGAAAATATGCCAACTTCCTTGATTTGTGTGACGGCCCCTGTTGACATCAGCCGTACCGCGTCGCCCATCTTGAGTTGGCCATCCTTCACACGCACATAGGTCACGACGCCGCGAAAGGCGTCGTAGATCGAGTCAAAAACGAGCGCACGTGGCGCGGTTTTATCATCACGGTTCCCGACGGGGGGCGGTACATACTTGATCACGGCCTCCATGACTGCGCGTATCCCCTCCCCTGTTTTGGCACTGATGCGCAGGCCATCACTTGTGTCGATGCCAAGGATATCCTCGATTTGCTTTGCAACGCCATCAGGGTCCGCATTGGGCAAATCAACCTTGTTGAGTACGGGAATAATTTCGAGCCCACGCTCGATTGCAAGGTAGGTGTTGGCAACCGTCTGGGCCTCAACGCCTTGGGCCGAATCCACCACGAGAATGGCACCTTCACAGGCTGCCATACTGCGGGAGACCTCATACGTAAAGTCAACGTGTCCCGGCGTATCAATCAGATTGAACTCATAGATCTCTCCCGTTTCGGACTCATAACGCATCGTCACGGGGTGCGATTTGATCGTAATGCCGCGTTCCCGTTCCAGATCCATGTTGTCGAGAAGTTGCTCGCGCATCAAACGGTCTTCGACGGTATGCGTCATTTCCAGCATCCGGTCGGCTAAGGTCGATTTTCCATGATCTATATGGGCAATGATACAGAAGTTACGGGTGTGCGAGAGTTCAGTCATGATTCGGGGTCACTCCAATGGGTACGATATAAACTGGTGGCATTCGTGCGGAGCGCAGCGACAAGGGAAGGCATGTCCTCCGAGCCATATAGATAGGTTCCAGCCACAAAGGCGTTGGCACCAGCCGCGGCACAGAGATTGGCTGTTTCGGCATTGATGCCGCCATCCACCATAATCGTCATTTGTTGTAATTCTGGCTCTGCCTGGCAATAGGCCCGAATTGCCCGAATGGTCTCGAGCGGTCCGGGCATGAAGGATTGCCCACCGTATCCGGGGCGCACGGTCATCACCAGCACCTCATCCACGAGTGACAAAACCGT
>SLBU01000014.1 GCA_007126175.1 Kiritimatiellia bacterium | reverse complement strand
ACCCCATCGATTTGAATCGCCGGGGCCAGTGTGCAGCAACCAAGGCAATTGACGGACTGTACCGTAAACTGGTTCGCTCCATCCGTGTCTGCATCCCCTTCCAGCTTCAGGTGGCGGCGCAGGGCATCGATGATACGGCTGGCTCCCTTCACATGGCAGGCCGTTCCCACACAGACATTGACAATGTGCTTGCCGGCCGGCTTATGCCGGAAGGCCGTATAAAAGGTGGACACACCCGTAAGTGCCGCAGGAGTGATGTCGGAATGATCGCAAATGTACCGCAGCGCGGCCTCGGGAAGATAGTTATAGTGCGCCTGCACAGCCTGCAGCACCGTGATGACATCTTCCGCACGACGCCCCTTTGCATCCAGAATGCCATCCAGGACGGCGGTGTCGGGTGTTGGCTCGCAGGCGCTCATGGTGCCTCCCCGATGCAGAACAGGTGCTGGGCACCACGAATGTAGAGTCGTTGTCCAATGATCGCTGGCGTACCCTGGCTCGCCTCGCCCAGGGTGGGTTCGGCAATCAGCTCAAAGGTATCCGCGGCCTTGAAAATGCGCGTCCGCCCATCGGATGTAATCCAGTAGATGCGGTCACCGGCAAGGATCGGCGAGCCATAGCCCCCCTCGTCAAAATCATGTTCCCAGAGCAAGCTGCCGTCAGCAGCATCCACGCACGTGAAGGCCCCGTAGCTCGATGGCAGGAAAAGGTGATGCTCAGTAGCCACAGGGCTGCCGGCATCAGGCAACTCGAACCGATTCGATGTCCACAGCACCTCGCCGCTCGCGGCATCCAGTGCCACCGCCTGGGCATGCGCATTGGCCGCAAATATCCGGCCGGCAGCATAGGCGGGGGAAGACCCGATCTCGCCGCTGAGCACATCACGGCTCCAACGTGGGGCACCTGTAAGCGCATCGTAGGTGGCCACCATCGGCGTCGACGAAAGCACAAGCTGCATCCCTTCACATGATGGGATCAGAATTGGCGAGGCCCAGGATGTGTCGGCCGCACGCGGTTGCCGCCAGCGGGTCTGGCCGGTCTCCACATCCAGGGCCAGCACCTCGGAGGCACCATGCTGATCAAGCTGGACATAAACCAAGCCATACGCAATCAGGAGCGAAGCGGAATGGCCATAATGATTATCCGGTGTACCCAGATCGCGTCCCCAGAGAAGACGCCCATCGAAATCGAACCCGGCAATTACCCCCGTAGAAAAGATGGCAACAACACGCTGCCCATCGACAGCCACCGAGGGTGCCGCGTGCCCCGTATCGGCCAGAACGTCCGGCAAGCTTTCGGGTGCCCCCTCGATCCCGGCAGTGTCGGCCCGCCAGAGCAGTGCGCCGGTATCAGCGTCAAAACAATAGACTTCGCGCGCCGTGGCATCCGCCCCCGTCAGGAAAAGCCGGTTGCCCCAGATGACCGGCGAGCTGGTCCCCGGACGCGGGACGTCCACTTTCCAGCGTATGCCCGTGCCCGTCTCTCCATCCCATGCAATCGGCGGATCGGCGTCCGGCGCAGCAATACCGAGACCGTGCGGGCCACGAAAGGCGGGCCAGTACCGATCGATAGAAAAAGCCGTGCGTGCGGCATCGGGTGGCGGCACGGCCCCAACCGCCAAGACCGCCTGCTCGACATCGGGCGGCAGGGACCCAGCACCGGTAGGCGCCTCGGGTAGTCCTGCGTCACGAGGGTTCAGAAGAACAAAGGCCAGCGGCATGACCAGCAACAACAGACCGACCACGACGATGACCTGGCGGGCCCGAGTGGATTCGCTCCAGGGATCCGCAACGCCCGGACATTGCTTGAAGTCGGGGATCCGGCGTTCCCCAGCCGTCATCAAGTACAGCGCCACGGTAAACACGAGCCCCCCGATCACCAGCAGGATGGCACCTGTCTCAAGCTGCCATTGCCGCACAAAGAACGCCCGCCGGGCCAGCAGATCCAGCTCCCGCAATTGCTGTCGCAGTTCATCGTTGCCCCCCTCGCGCTCGAGCTGCTCGGTCAGCGCGTGCAAGGCCGGCGAATCCAGCGGCGCAACCGTTCGCAACAGATAGACATGCAACGCCATGATGCTGGCCACGACGCACAGGAAGATGCCGGACACGACGGCCAGCCGTCGCCCCAGCACCACACGCACCACGGAAATAGGTTCGGATTTAGATTGCATCACCCCACTCTACCAGATGCCGCGACGGCGCTCAAGCACGCCGAATCACCACCTCAACCGCCTGCCGACGTCTATCAGACTCTCGATTTATGCTTGCTTGTTAGACTAAAAACATATACAGTCTAGTCTGACTAGTCGAAAGGAGGCCAAGTATGATTGGATGGGCGTTACAGGATGCCAAGGGGCGGTTCAGTGAACTTGTGGATTGCGCCATAAGCAAAGGGCCGCAATTGGTCACCCGGCGCGGCAAGGAATCTGTAGTCGTTGTCGCGGTTGAACAATTCAGACAGTTTGTGCGGGCTCGTGGCGAAGAGGATCTTGTTGCTTTCTTCAAGAATTCGCCGCTCGCAGAAGTAGACCCATCGTGGTTTGATCGGGATCGTGACAAGGGACGAAAGGTGACGCTTTGAAGTACCTTCTGGACACCTGTGTGGTTTCTGAATTGGTTCGTCCAGCACCGTTCAAGGGTGTCGTGGATTGGATCAAGAGCCAGCAGGAGGAACGATTGTTTATGAGTGTCCTGACGCTCGGGGAATTGCGCAAGGGCATTGACAGGCTGGCAGAGGGGGCCAAGCGGACCCGACTGGAGAACTGGCTGGATGGAGATTTGCGATTGCGTTTCTCTGGGCGCTGGCTGACGGTCGATGAGGAGGTGGCAGAGCGCTGGGGGCTGGTAACGGCAACAGCGGAAAGCCAGGGTTCGACGTTGCCAGTCATTGATGGTTTGATCGCGGCGACAGCGCTTGTGCACGGTATGACCGTTGTTACGCGAAATGACGCGGACATGCTAGCCACAGGCGTACCGCTGGTGAACCCTTGGCGCGTTCTGTCGGAAAGCTAGCTAGGTACCGCCCCCCCACTTCATTCACCACTGGCACAAGCCAGTGGGATCTTCAGCGCGGTACGGGGCAGGAGGAAAAACAGCGGGCGCAACTGAAGCAGTTGGCACGGTCGGGCTCGTAGTCTGTGCGTGGGCGCCAGATGGAAAGAGAGGCAAGCTTGCCGCAGACGACAAGTGCCAGCCAGGCCCCCAGTAGGGCACCACCCATAGCGAATCGGGACCGGATCGCACGAGCTTCGGCAAAGAGTTCCTCCGGCTTGGGTCCAGCCACCAGAAAGGCTTCCCGCTCGGGACTGAGCGTATCGAGAGCATCGGCCGGGGTGTGCTGCATCTCCCGAGCCAGCGCAACGCGGGGGTGCGAGCGCGAGAGCAGTTGTCCGGCGGTCCGGCCTGTCGCGCCGGCCAGGATTGCAACGAGCGGTGTCAGCACGAGAATCAACGCGAGCCGCCGCACCCCCTTGGCGCGCGATTCGGGCGCGGCAGTAGGCACCGGTTTGCGGATGGCACCATAGGGACAAGCCTCCTCGCATAGCCGGCACTGCACGCAGTTCGACGGCGTGATCGTGACATGCTGCTTGGAACAGCGCGACATCACGCCCAGCAGCGCTCCGTACGGGCAGAGAAAACGACAGTACGGCCGGCCCACAAAAAGGCTCAGCGCAATGATTACCCCCCCCAGCACGGCCATGTGCAAGGGCGCACCGAAACGGAAAATTCCCACAAAAGGATCCCAGCGGCAGATCAGGAACCCGGCACCTGTCGAAACAAATAGCAAGACGATCCCCAGTGCCAGCCAGGGGATCAGCCCCAGGACATGACCGAGCCATACGGGAACCTTGACGGGCCGCCAGAGCACCAGCTCCTGAACGGCACCCAGCGGGCAGACTGCCGCACAGAAGGTGCGTCCGGCAAACAGGGTCCAGATCAGTGGCAAGGCGAAAAGCACGATTACCGCGAGGGGTATCGCATAGCTGGAATCAGACCAGGCAAGGGCCACATTCTGCACGGAACCCACCGGGCAGATGCAACCGCGCCGCCAGAACCCGAACCAGCCGAGACTGAATACTGCCAGCAGCCAAAGGCCAAGGCGCGACCGATGCCGCAGCGCGAGCCGTCCAGCCAGAAAAAGTGCGGCCACGAGCACGATTATATTGAGCCATTCCAGCCCCGGCCCACGCGGCATGGGCGCCGTGGTCCCCGGAATGGTGTAGCCCGACGCAAAATCTGGACGCGGAAAGCGCTGCACAGCGTCTGAAGCGCTGACGGCAACAAATAACGCACTCACGGCAGCCCAAAATCCCACCCTAGGTTTCATCCGGTTGTCCCTTGAGCAGATACGGTTGGCTGGCAGGAACAAGACGAAAGGCATTGGCAGGGCAAGCCATGGCGATTGCGCACTCGTTGCAGTTCACGCAGCGATCGTGCCGCACCTGCAGGAAGAGCGATCCATTACCGAACTGGGCGCAACCCTTGACGCAGACCGCACAACCAATACAGCGTTCCTCGATGATGGTGTATTCATAGAAGGGATCCTCGACGAAGGTGCGTT
>SLBU01000039.1 GCA_007126175.1 Kiritimatiellia bacterium | reverse complement strand
GCTTTCGCGCATTGCGAATGATTCTCGACTGCAGCCTCCCGTAGGAGTCTGGGCAGTGTCTCAGTCCCAGTGTTGCTGATCATCCTCTCAGACCAGCTAATGATCATCGCCTTGGTGAGCCATTACCTCAACCAACAAGCTAATCATACGCGGGCTCCTCCCCAAGCGGCAGGTCCGAAGATCCCCACCTTTAGTGTTGCAGCCATGCGACCACAAACCACATTCGGCATTAATCCGCCTTTCGGCGGGCTATTCCAAACTTGAGGGCAGATTGCCCACGCGTTACTAACCCTTTCGCCACTCTTGAAAAATCGCTCTCTCCCGAAGGATTGATTGAAAATTCTTCCGTTCGACTTGCATGCCTAATCCACGCTGCCAGCGTTCGTTCTGAGCCAGAATCAAACTCTCCATAGTAAAAACTATTGTTGCCACCTTGCGGTGGTTTAACATCGAGTAAGATTCTATGCACAAGCATGTCACCTGTCCCTTGTAAAGACAGGCAACGATATGGGTAAATCACACCACTTCCGAATCGAAAGTGATATATTTGTCGTAAACTATTCTTTTTTCAAAGATCCAATCGCGCTGTTTCAAACGCGACAAACAATCTAGCTGCTGACGACTCTCTCGTCAACCACAATCTCAAGTTTTTTTTATTTACTTGATCTTGTCTTTTCTCTCAGCCCAGTGCCAGGCACCGGACTGTCGTTTCCGAACGAGCGGCGTAATCTATATGCACCCTAACACAAATGCAACACCTTTTTTCGAAAAAAGAATTTTGATCGAAAATAGGCTGTAAACGGTACCTTTCGTCTGCTCACTTTGAAGAAAAACACCACTCTCGCGCCAGCACTGAAAACCCAGCCTCCGGACTCCGGCGTCCTCGCCTCCCCAAAAAAACGCCATCTTGATTTACAAGCATTCTATTGGCACTCTAGGCATAGTGAACTACCATGACATAATGAAAACCGCCACCTTGAAATCATTGCGCGCAACACTCCACAATCAAGCCAACAAGTCGGATGCCGAAATCTTACAGCGCTTTTTCAAGACCGGCCCGGGAGAATATGCTGAAGGCGACATCTTCATCGGAGTGCGTGTTCCAACCATCCGCCGCATTGCCAGAGAGTATCAAACCGTACCCCTGCGCGATGCGGCCACCTTGCTACAGTCCACAATCCATGAAGAACGCATGCTCGCTCTCGTTATACTCATGCTTCAATACAAGAGGGGCACACCAGGACAACAGGCAAAGATTTATGATCGATACATGGCCAACACCGCCAACATCAATAATTGGGATCTCATCGATGTAACCGCACCACACATCGTAGGTGCCTTTTTGCAAAACCTGCCACGAACCCCATTATATGAATTCGCCCGCTCCAATTCCCTCTGGGAACGCCGAATCGCCATCATCTCGACATTCCACTTCATAAAACACAATGATTTCAGAGACACGTTAGCCATTGCCGCAATCCTGCTGCACGACGCGCACGACTTAATCCACAAAGCCGTCGGCTGGATGCTGCGCGAAGTCGGAAATCGCGACCTGCAAGCTGAAGAAGCCTTTCTCAAAAAGCACTACTGCACCATGCCCCGCACCATGCTGCGCTACGCCATCGAAAAATTCCCCGAACCCAAACGCCAGCACTACCTGAAAGGCACGATATGACGGAACCAAGCCCCCGCTTCTGGAAAATTTCTTCGAAGTATACGAGCACCTGCCGCGTCAAGGCCCGGATACCAAAGCCTGCACGGCGCAGGCCCTTGCCCTATGCAGCAAGCTACCCGCGCAACCCGAGATCCTTGATGTAGGTTGCGGTGTCGGGTGCCAGACCCTATTATCTTAGCGAACTGACCGCAGGATCGATCACAGCCACGGACAACCATCCACCCAGCATCAAGCGGCTTCAAAACACAATTCTACGGACACCGGACACCCGACTGGACGCCGAATCAGCAGTACGGCGTCGGGCGTCCGGTCTCCGGCGTACTCGGCTGCTTTTTTGCGCATTAGATTTTTTGGATTGAATCTCGCATGCCTCCCTGTTAAGTATGTCCAATCAATCAAGCCGGGGTGGCGAAATTGGCATACGCAGCAGACTCAAAATCTGCCGAGGTTAAACTCATAGGGGTTCGAGTCCCCTCCCCGGTACCATACTTTGCCCTGCCAGCCACGCATGCCACGCCAATTGCTCGGCGAGGAAAACCTCTGTCTCGCCTATTACGATAATGCAGAGGGGTAACGTAAGTCGAACGTTCTCGTAATCCGAAACAGGGAGCCTATATGGTGGTGGCATGCTGTGAAAACCACAACATATTGTCGTCACAAACGAAGGTACAGGCTAGCGGCGCTTCATCGATTCGAGAATGAAGTATAGCGATGGCGTCAGCAGCAAGGCAATCAAGGTCGCATAGACAATACCGAACCCGAGCGAAAGCGCCATCGGAATCATGAAACGCGCTTGCACGGACTTCTCAAATATCATCGGAGACAGCCCGAAAAATGTGGTTGCCGAGGTCAAAAGCACAGGCCGGAACCGACGAATGGGTGCCTCCGCAACGGCCTGCGCCAGCGACATGCCCTCGCGCCGCAAACGGTTAATCGTATCCACTAGAATCAGATTGTCATTCACGACCACACCCGACAATGCAACAATGCCCATAATACTCACGAAACTCAGATTATAGCCCATGAGCATGTGGCCGAGAATGGCCCCTGTGAAACCGAAAGGAACCGCACTTAGCACAATAAAACCCTGCAAGTAGCTTCCGAAAGGAACCGCCAACAAGGCGTAGATCACAAAGATCGCGGCCAAAAAGCCCATCCCGATCGATCGGAATGCTTGCTGCTGATCACGACGCTGCCCCTCAAAACTGTAAATTAAACCCGGATAGCGTGCCGCAATCGCAGGCATCACATCCTGGCGCAAGGCCGTAAGTACCTCCCCCGCACTCGTCGAACGCAAGTCCACATCTGACGTAACCGACAATATGCGTCGGCCTTGATCCCGACGAATCACGTCATACGAACGCCCACGCTCCAAGCTAACGGCATCGGAAAACGCCATTTCGCCCCCATCCGGCAAGCGCAGAATCAGACGATCCAAGGCTGCCTCGCTATCCCGTTCCTCCAGCGGCAAGCGCACCATCACACGCAGCTCATCGCGGCCACGCTGCTGCCGTGTCACCTCCACACCCAAAAAGGCTGCCCGCACTTGACGCCCAACCTCGGTCGAGGTCAACCCACGCAAACGTGCCGCTTCCCGGAGACGATACTCCACTTGTGGCTTGCCACTGGCTACACCATTATCAATATCAATCACCCCAGAAAAATTCTCCAGAGCCGCGGCCGTCTCCAAGGCCGCAGCCTCAATCACCGCCGCATCCCGATGACTAAGCTGCACATCTACCGGCATCTGGCTCGCAGGACCGATCGTGAACCGGAAACTAAGCGAATCCACCCCCGGTATACTGCCCGTGGCCTCGCGCCAACGACGCGTAAATTCCGCCGCCGAAAAGCCGCGTATTTCGAGCGGTTCGAGATACACGGCCACCCCCACCAGATGGCTCCCGGATTGTCCGCCACCCGAAAAGGGCCCCCCGCCGGCAACATGATTGCCAACCGCCGTCTCCATCCCCCGCACAACCCTTTCCCCGCCCAGCTCTTCCAGCAATGCTTGTGCCGTTGCCTGCAGCACTTCTGCCACCACCCGGGCATCCTCCACAGGTGCCCCGAACGGCAACACCGCCGCTGCCGCTACCCGGTCAGACTCCACCTGCGGGAAAAAGACAAAGCGCATGTGCCCCCCACGCAAATACCCGATCGTCAGCACAAGCGCCCCCACCCCCAGGGCAAGCGTCAGATATTTGAACGACAGCGCCGCACGCAACACCCGGCTGTAGATCCGCGCAATGAACCACTCCAACCCCTTGCTGAAAAATCGCTGCGGCGCATCCAGAATATTCCAAAATGCTTTCGCGCGCGGGGGGGTCTGGTGTGCCAAATGCGCCGGCAGAATAAAAAGTGCCTCCACCAGCGAAATCACAAAAACCAGCACCATAATGATCGGAATATTGCGCCAGATTTTTCCCTGCGCCCCCGGCACAAAAAGCAGCGGCATGACGGCAACGATATTCGTCAGAATCGAAAGCACTACCGGTATCGCCATCTGGCGCGCCCCTTGAATCGCGGCATCGAGATGCGATAACCCCTTCTCCCGCATGTGGTAAATATTTTCACCCACAACGACCGCATCATCCACCACGATACCGAGGGATATAATAAAGGCAAAAAGCGAGATCATATTGATCGATACATCCGCCTGCGGGAGAAACAGCAAACTGCCAAGAAAAGAAATAGGGATGCCCATCATGACCCAGAAGGCCAGGCGAATCTCCAGAAAAAGCCCTAGAATCAGCATTACCAGAACAAGCCCGAGCAACGCATTGCGTAACAGCAAATCCACTCGCTCGCGATACACCTCGGAACGATCCCCCGCAACCGCAAGAGCAACACCTTCAGGAAGACGATCCTGAAACGCATCCACAAAACGCCATGCTGCCGCACTGATGTCCAATGGCTTCTCTTGCCCCGTCCGGTAGACCTGCAGATTCACGGCGCGTTCACCGTTGTAATACAACTCCTCGTCGGTCTCCCGGAATCCATCCGTGATCGTTGCCAGATCCCCCAACCGCCAAACCACGCCATCCGCCGTCGTCACCAGTGGCACCGTGCGATATTCCTCCGCAGTGTCCCGACGATCCGTCAATCGCACCAACACCTCTCCGGTATCCGTTCGAAGCCCACCACCCGCTAGATCCACAGATGCCCCCCCCAGAATCCGGGCCACGTCTGGCAAGCGCAGCCCATTGCTGCGCAATGTATCCTGCGAAATCTCGATGCCCAGCTCCACGGGGGGCAATCCCGACAGCTCGATTGTCGAAATCGCCGGGTCCAGCAGCAGCTCGTCGCGGGCCACTTCGCCCAGATACTTGAGTTCCTGCATCGTCAAATTGCCATGGATCAGCACATTCAACACCAGACTGCGCGACCGCACCAGACGCACAACCGGACGTTCGGCATCCAGCGGAAAGGTTACAATGCGGTCCACGGCGCTCTTGATATCCGCCAGCACCTCGTTGCCATCGGCCGAGAGCTGCAGTTCAGCGGTAACGGTTCCGACACCTTCATTGGCCATTGAGGTAATCCGATCTATACCATCGACCCCACGCACGGCTTCCTCGATCGCCAGCAGGATCCCCTCCTCTACATCGACCGGTGACGCCCCTTGATAAACGGTACGTACAGTCACTATGTCCAAGTCAAATTCAGGAAAGACCTCCTGCCGGATATGCGGAATCATCGCAAACCCACCCAGCAGAAAAACCACCATCAGGAGGTTTGCCGCAACCGAGTTGCCCGCCATCCGCGCAATCATGCCGCGTGGTGTGCGCACAGTCTTACTCATGGCTCGCCCCGCCTTCCAGGATCTTCAACGCCATCTGCGGGGCTGCCGCTGAAACCGACGTCGTGATCACGCGATCCCCAGCATCCAAACCACGCCCGATCAAGGCCACCTCCGGTGTCGTGCGCAGCACTTCAGGGAAGCGTACTTCCAGGCGATCATCCGCATCCGCCAGCAAGACAGATCCGTCCTCGCGCAATGCACGGCGAGGAATAGCGAGAACCTCGTGCAACGTCCGGCCCGGAATACGCAACGGCACAAAGGCCCCGAGCAACAAGGGGGCAGTATCCGATGCCAGCGGATCTTCCACCACGACAACCAGCCGTGCCATATTACCGCGCATGTCTGCCGCCAAACGCGACAAATGCCCCGCACGCCACACCGTATCCGCCCCACGCACTACACCAACCGCAACTTCAGGACGCCCCGCAAATACACCATCCGCATGGGGTGCCGGCAACCAACCCAACGATTGCGGCGGCAACACAGCCTCTACATGAAAACGATCCAATCCGGCCACTTCTCCCAGAACCGCATGGGGCGCAAGCACACTGCCCTCATCCGTCGTTTTATGCAAAACCACCGCATCGAACGGAACCGATAGCTGCGTCCGCGCCAAATTCCTGCGTGCACGCTCCACGCCCGCAGCAGCCGCGGCACGACCGTGGCGAGCCGCCTCGACCTGCGGCTCCCGCAGTGCAACCGCACGCCCCGGTCCCGCAGGCAATTCAGAGCCCTCCTGCAGTAGCTCTTCGCGCGCAATCGCCTGACGCTGCAACTCCACGGTTTCAACCAAGCGGGACTGTGCGTACGCACTTTCCGCCTCCACCACAGCCGCCTCGTAATCCTCGCGCGCAATTTCTGCCAGCCGTGCATGCGCCGGCAGACGCCCACCCACCTCGAAGTCGGCATGCATATGCACTACACGCCCCCCCACCTGGGTACGTACTTCAATCCGATTGGCCGGCACCACCTGCCCCATGGCTTCCACAACAACCGTATGATTCGTTATCACCGGCAGCACCACTTCCACCGGCATCACCCGCGCACGCGCCTGCTGACGCACCGCTTCCGGCCGCGATGCAACCAGCCGACGGGAACCATAAAATGCCCCCGCCAGCAACAAGACCGGCAACACATATCGCCCTACCAAACCCGCTATCTTTTTCATATCAACCCCTAATCCCTCACCCCTGCCGTCGCCCGCGCAAACTGCACCTGATACGCAAGCCGCTGCCGCGCAGCCCGCAACAAACCACGTTCAAGCACCTGCACACGCTGCTGCGCAGCCAGCACATTCAAATATTCCACCAAACCATTACGATAGCGCTCCCGCGACAACTCCAGTGTGCGCCGCGCGGCATCCAACTCTTCGCGCAACCGCGCCACTGTCTCCGCCTGCGCAGCATCCAGCACCAGTGCCTCACGAATTTCCCGTAACGCCTGAAGCTCCGTTTCCCGGTAGCTCTCCAACCGCTCAGCCGCGGCGGCGCTAATCCGATCCGCTTCCGCACGTAAACGCCCCCCATCCAACAACGGCAACGTTACTTGCAGCAAGGCATCGCCACTGATCTCATCCAAAAGATCTCCGGCACTCTCTTCACGTGTCACAGCCTGCGCGGAGAGCCTGAATAACGGAAAACGGGCGCGCGCAGCAAAAATGACCTCCTGGTCCGCGGCTTGCAACCGCAACCACGCCGCACGCACATCCGGTCTGACATGTACATGTTCCAACCAATCCACATCGCGCGTCAAAGCAACCGGATTGGGCAACATGCCATTTGGCTCCACATCCAAAGCTTCCGGATCCCTTCCCAATAAGAGCGCCAGCCGCTCCCGGCTGATCGCAACCGATGCCTCTGCACCGGGAACCAAAGACCTCAACCCCGCAACCAGCTCGCGTTGCTGGTATACATCCAACAACGCGCCCAAACCTTCCTGGAAGCGTCGTTCAACTGCGTGCAAGGCACTACCCGCAGATACGAGCTGCTGCTGCAACAGCTCCACGGTCGCCACGCCCGCCTGTACATCCAACCAGGCATCCGAAATCGCGGCTGCCATACTTACAGCCATGGCCTCGTACTCCATTGCCGTCGCCTCGAACCGATATCCGGCGCCAGCTACCGATGCGGACAAACGCTGCCATACATCCAATTCATAAGAAAGCGCGGCACTCGCGCTCCAGATGTCACCAGATGCCGTGCCACCATCACGCAACAACTGCCGTTGCTGCCCCCCCGCCCCCTGCAACGTCAACTGTGGATAACGAGAAGAACGGGTTGAACGTAGCGCATAACCCGATTGTTCCAAACGATGCCACGCCGCACGCAGGGAATAATTACTCGACAGCCCCTGCGCGATCAACCCCGCAAGCACCTCGTCCTCGCACAATGCCCCCCAGCTTCCACCCACATCCCCTGCCAAAAATGACACCGAGGAAAATACCGTATCCGCAGAAGACTGCTCATCCTCCGCACGGGGATAACGCGCACAACCGCTAACCAGCAACAACACCACGCAAGACAAACCAATAGGCTTGAAAATAGAGTACCTCGGCATGATCGCTCCCAATTAACAGCAAAATATAAACCGCATGCACCTTGTTCTAAGCCGATTATGAAGGCGAAAGCAAGAAGTATATGAAAAACGCAACCTGCTTCCGGACACCGCTTGTACTTGCGAATTGCCAATAAATATGGTCCCTTACCCAGACATCGCAAACACCTTGCAATTGCACATTCCCGATGGAAAAATGAAACGCCATGGACAGGCGGTTGCTGCCGCCAGCTTGCCCCCGATCCCCAACTAGGAGCCAGCATGCAAAATTACGCCGAATATGTAGAACAAATCGCCGCATTGACGGCCGCCGCCGCGCGGCTACCACTCGGACAGCCCACCCCCACCCGTGATGCCCCAGCCCCCGCACCACAAGCCCCACTCGCCTTGCTGTTCTCCCCGCATCCCGACGACGAATGCATCACCGGGCTCCTGCCACTACGCTTGATGCGCGAAGCCGGTTGGCGCATCATGAATGTCCCTGTAACATATGGCAGCCTCCTACCCCGCCGTGCCGAGCGGCATGCCGAACTGGCCCACGCCTGCAACCACCTCGGATGGCAGTGGCTCGAACGCACCACCGACAAGGGTAACTTCGCATGCCAGTCTACTTTCGATCCCAACCACACGATTGAGGCATCCCAACTAGAGCCCCTTACAAGTGCCGACGTAATCGCCATCCTCCAGCAATTCCCGCCCGACGCCATCTTCCTCCCACACGACGCCGATTGGAATGCCCGCCACATCTCCACCCACAATCTCGTCATCGAAGCTCTGCAAGAACTGGGCCCCGACTTCCAGACCATAGTCGTGGAAACCGAGTTCTGGGGTGCCATGTCAGACCCCAACTTCATGGTTGAAGGCAATGCCCGCCAAGTGACCGACCTCGTCACAGCCACTGCATGCCATGTCAAGGAGGTGGCCCGCAACCCCTACCATATCCTCCTGCCCGCATGGATGCTCGATAACGTGCGCCGCGGAGGCGAACTCGTCGGCGGTCAAGGCCAAGCCGCACCCAACTTCACATTTGCCACCCTCTATCGCGTCCGGCGCTGGCAACAAGGCCACCTCCAGCCCCTTGCAACCCTAAGCCGCTTCTGCGCTGTAAACAGTATCGGCGGACCGTTGTCTTCCTTTTTCCTTTGATCCCTGGCAAAGGATATGGGAGATTGCCCTCTGCGTATTCATGAATTTCGTAGCAATATACCCATCTTCCCGTGACACAAGGAGGCCCCATGGCATTTGAATCCGGTTCCCTGAGCTTTCGTACCTTCCTGCTTCCGTCCGATCTGCCCGATAACGCCATCCAGCGCTTTGCGCAACACGCCGTCCCCCCCTTGACCTTTACACTGGCTGAAAACACCTTACAGGGATGGGTCACCGGACGCCACTTGCTCGACCGTAACATCAACGAAGATAGCGCCATGTTCGCTGGATCTCTCCGACTGACCCTGATGAAAGCCGAACGCACGATTCCGCCCGCCCTGCTGCGGGCCGAGTGCAAAATGGAGGAACTGGCCGAAATGCAGGCAAAAGGCGTCGCCTACCTCCGGCGCAACGAACGCAGTGCCATCAAGAAACAAGTCACCGAACGCCTCTTACCGCAAATGCCCCCGGTACTCACTGGTATCGACTGGACCGCCTTGCCCGACAGCCGCTACCTATACGCCACCGCACTCTCCGATAAACAGCTCGATGCCTTCTGCCTCCACTTCCGGAATACCACCGGTATACACCCCGAGGCACTTACCCCCGAAACCCTCGCCGCAATCCTCGTGAAAAGAGATTGCCGCAACCTCGCACCCGTGAGCTTTTCCCCCGAAATGGATGATAGCTCCGCAGAATTGCATATCGGACGCGACTTCCTGACTTGGCTATGGTTCTTCGCCGAAGCCTGTGGCGGAGAGATCGAAGTGGAGGGCGAAAACGCCACCATCCTGGTAGAAGGCCCCCTGAGCTTTGCCTTTGAAGGGGCCGGCGCACACGAAACCGTCCTGCGCAAGGGCCAACCCACCATCAGCGCCGAAGCCAAAACCGCCCTGCTCGCAGGCAAAAAACTCCGCGTAGCCAAGCTTACCATCGCCATGCATGACCAGGAATGGAAACTGACTTTCGATGCCGATACCTTTGCCTACCGATCGGTCACGCTCCCGAAAGGCGAAGAGGTCATCGGCCCGGAAGAACGATTTCTCGATCGCTTTCATGCCATCGAACGCTTGCGCGCCATTATGACCGCATTCTACCAGCGCTTTCTCGACGAGCGCCTGCACGAAACCGAGTGGCTCGCCGTGCGCAAGACGATCCATCAATGGGTCGCCGACCGCCGCACCCGCACATAGCACAACAAACACCACACGCACCGAAAGGAACAACATGAAAAAGAATCCGACACGCCCCCCAACCCCAGCCAGGCTGGCCTGGCGCAAAGTCTGCCTTCTTGCACTTGTGGCGCACGGTATATCGGCAATTACCGGGCATGCCGGCACCAATACAACCGAGACCCTCGTCCAGCAACTCCTGCACCAATATGCCCAAGTCGAAACCGTGTCCTGCGATGTGCGCCGTGAAGTGACAACCCCGGAGGGCGACATCCGCTGGCTCAGCCGCGTATATTTCCAGCAACCCGACCGATTGCACGCTGCCAATGCCGCCCCGCTGCCCCGCTTGATCATCGCCGACGGCGAAACCATGTTCCAACATACCTCGGGACAACCCCGCGGCTTCCGACGACCAATCGCCGACTTAGACCAGAACATGTTGATCAATCTACGGCGCGTACCCGGAACCCTCATGGAATACCTGACACGACTGCAGGACACCCCCGAGGAAATACTCGAACCGACCCCTGATGCTCCGATCCGCCGCGCCTATGAAGCCGAACATGTCTTTGCCGTGCTGGAGGCCGATGTACACACACGCCTGCGGCGAATCCTATTCTACGATGCCAAAAACCGCGAACGCCAAACCGCCGAAATAACCTGTGACGGGTTTGAAGAGGTCGCGCCTGGCATCTGGATTGCCATGCAACATCAGGCCACCGTTCACGTGGGCGAGAATACGATCCGGGAACGGACCCGCTTTTCCAACTACCAAGCCAATCTCCCGATTCCCCCCGAAATCTTCGTCGCCAACGAACACTATGCCGATACCATTGAATGGGTCGACGCCTTCGACCAACTCTAAATCGGTTAACAAACCAGCGATCTTGACTTATCCCACCGCCTTCGCCATAGTTCCCGATTAAGCGTTTCCCCTGATATTTGAACACCTTTCATGCATGAGGCAAAGGTATGACAACACCCATAAACAGTTCATCTCCCACCGAACAGGAACGACAGTGGTTCCTGCGCATCGACGGCGAGCGTATTTTTGGACCCAAATCCATCGAATCCCTGGTCGATTGGGCGCAACAAGGGCGCATCGCCCCCGGACACGAAGTCTCGGATGATCGCCAGAACTGGATACGGGCCGAGCAACTCCCCGCCCTGGAAATGCACTGGATGGTCGAATTGCCAGATGGTTCATTCTACGGTCCCCTCAATGCTCGAGCCGTCCTGGAACTCGCCAAGGAAGAAACCGTTTCGCCAGATGCCATGATGATCAATCAGGGAACCAATGCACGCACAACCGTGCAAGACTACCGCGAAACCCCCGAAGAGCAGCGCAATACCGCGACACCGTCCAATGTCGCGGCCATCCAGAAAAATGCCGCCCCAAGTGGCGCCGCCGATACGGCGATGCAGAAGGAGTTGGAAACACTGCAAGCACACCTCAAAGAGGAACAGGCAAAAGCAGAAAAACAGCAGGCCCAATTTAC
This sequence comes from Kiritimatiellia bacterium, assembly GCA_007126175.1. Classification (GTDB taxonomy): domain Bacteria; phylum Verrucomicrobiota; class Kiritimatiellia; order UBA8416; family UBA8416; genus T3Sed10-140. Next base: position 3,858 of record SLBU01000039.1, on the reverse strand, counting down.
GACACAGCAAACCGACCTGCAAAACAAACTCGCCGCGCTCGAAACCGAAAAGACCAACCTCGCCCAGCGCCTTGCTGCCCAGCAAAAACAGGCCGAAAACGCACCAGCCAAAGAAGAGCAGGCGAAGTGGGAACAACGCGCGCAAGAACTGCAAAAACAGACCGAGATCGCCCAGGACCAACTCAAACAGGCCCACGCCAAGCTGGCCGCGCTCGAAACAGAAAACCAGAATCTCAAGCAGCAGCATGAGGCCAAGGTGCAGCAATTGCAGATCGAAATCAAGGAACTGCAAACGGCATCTACCAAGCTCAAAGAAGAAATGGCCCAGGCCACAGCCGACACGCAAGCCAACCTCCAAGACAAAATCACGGGCCTGGAACAACACGTGCAAACCTTGAACCAGGAACTCGAGGCCGCAAAACACGAACAAACAACAGCGCAAAACCGAACGATCGCAGAAGAGACCGAACTGCAAAACCAGCACGATACCCTGCGTGATGACTTGCGCGAATTAAAGAAACAATACTTTTTTGCAACCAACCAGCTTGAGCGGGCCAAAACATCCCTTGAAAAGGAGAAGACCCGACACGCGACCACACGCGAACAACACGCCGAACAAGCACGCCTACTCGCAGACAAGGAAGCCGCGCTCTCCGAGGCACAGACCGAACGGCAAAGACTGCAACAGGAAAAACATGCATCCAGCGAAAACACCCAACAGCAGCAGCAGGCGCTAGCCGCTGAAATGGATGCATACAAGAAGCGTATCGTGGAAAAAGACGCCGAAATCCAAAACACACGCGATGCCCTGGCTGAAGCCAGCCGAAAGGCAACCCAACAGAAAGCGGAAGCCGACGAGCGCCGAGAGTCCCTCGAAATGCGGATCGCCGGCTTACAGGAGGCACTACGCAAAACGGAAACGGCCTTGAAAGAGACTCGAGCCGAAGCCGAGCAACAACACAACCGCCTGAAAGAAGAACAAAGCGCGATGCAGTTGCGTATCGACGAAGCCGCAGAAGAACTCGCCCAGGCACGCCAGGAACTCCAGCACGCGCGCCAATTGCATGAAGATGCCGAGCAACAGTCCGAACAACAAGCCAAACGTGTACAACAACACGAACTACGCATCAGCGAACTCGAGCAGGAAATCGCACAACGCGACAGCACACACGACGAGGCACTAGGCGAATTGCGCGAAAGTCTGCGCGAAGCACGCGAGCAGCTCCAGGAAGAACACCGCATCCTAGCCGAAACCCAGAAGGATGCAGCCGATCATAGCACGGCTCTCCAGCAGCGGATCGAGGAACTCGAGGAGGAAAATCGCCGGCTTCAGGAAACCCTCAAGGCGCTGCGCCAGCAGCTCCAGGAGCTGCAAGAGCAATACCGCACACTGGAAGATTCCTCCGAAACCGAAAAAAATCATCTCGAGGAACAGCTCTCCTCCCTGCAAGTACAAGCCTCGGCCGATTCCGAAGAGTTGGCACAAGTCAAATCGGAGCTCGAAGCCGAGCAGGCCGCCCACGAAGCCCTGCGCATCTCCTGGGAACAGGAACAGCAAGCCTTGCAAGACCGCGACGACCAAATCGCCGACCTATTGCTCGAAGAAGCCGAAAACGTCCAAGGCGAACTCAATCGGGAACGCGATTTTCTCCAGAGCATCAGTACAGCCTTCCAGCAACGCGAAGACATTTTCCGCCAACGCCTCAACGGACTGCAAAAATACATTAGCGGGGACCTCGGTGAACAGCGCGAACGCTACCAGAAACGCAAGCAGGCTCTCGAGGAATTCGATACCCTGCAGCAGGAACTCACCCAGGAACAAGAGGCCCATGAAAAGGCTGTGCGCGAGGCAAAAGCACGCGAAGCCGAACTGCAACAAGCAGTAGCACAACTGGAACAAGAAACCCGCGAGCAGGTCGCACATATCGCAGAAACCGAAAAGAGCGCCACTGAAAAAGCCCAGGCTTTACGCGTCTTGCAGGAACAAAGCGAAAAGCAGGAAGCCGAGTTATCCCAGCGGCTCGAGCAACTGCAAGCCGAACTGCGCCAAGCCACGAGTGCTCTCAGTCAAACCAAACTGGAAGTCGAGGCACACCAGCGCGAGATGGAAAAGGCCCAATCCGACTGCGAACATGTACGCGCTGAGCTGCAAATGGCCGAAACCGCCATACGCGAGACACAAGCACGCGAGGAAGAACTCATACGGCAAACGGGCGATTTGCAAAGCCAACTGAAAGATGCCGAAGCCAAAACCGAGCAGTTCCGCTGGGAAAACGAGCAACAAGCGCAATCAGCCAAGGATACCCTCGAACGGCTCGAGCAGGAAAAACAGGCATTGCAGAAAGCCGTAACCGAAACCCGAACCGAACACGATAACGCACACAATCAATGTATCGAGCTGCGCGAAGCACTGGCCCACCAGGAAAAGACCATGCGCGAAGCTACCGCAGAAAACCAAAGAATACAGACAGAGTTGCAAGGCAAGCTCGCACACCTGGAACAGACGGCTGCACACCAGACAGAAGAGCTGCAAAGGCTTCAGGAAGCATTAGCCAACGAACGCAGCCAGCTCGCAGCATACAAGCAGCAGGCCGAAAGCACACAACAACAACTGCAGGACGACCTCCAACAAAACACACTGGCACGCGAGACCGCCGAGGCCGAGGTGACCCGTCTCGAAACGCTTTGCCAGCAGACCCAACAGCGACTCGACGCCCTGCAAAAGCAGTCCCAGGAAGCAGAAGCCACCTTGCAAGAGGAAATCAGCGCGCTCCAGAACCAGGCCGAGGCTGCCAAACTCCAGGAAGACCAACTCAAGGATGATGTATTCAGGGCGCGCCAGGCCCTGAATACAGCCGTAGCCCAACACGACAAAGTACAACAGGAAGCCAAACGCCGCGAACAGGCCCTACTCAAAGATGTCGAGCGCCTCAACGCACGCGAAGGCGAACTGCGCACCAAGATCAAAGAACAGGAACAACAACGCGAACAATGGCAACGCGAATGCGCCGATCTGCAACGACAGCTTGCCGCACGAAACGACGCCCTGCAAAAAGCCGAGGAACTTGCCGAAACACGAGCAAAGGAAATATCGGCACTGAAGACAACCATCGAGGATAACCGCCGCCAAATCCAGTTGCGCAGCGACTTGATCGACTCCGAAAAAGCACGCGTGGAAGATCTCAATCTACGTATGCGCGAGTTGGAACACACCATCGAACAGCAGGAGAAAACTGCCCGCGAAGCCGCCGACCGCCAGGCCGACCTCGAGGAGCAACTGGAAGCCAAAAGGCAGGAGATACGTGTCGCCGCCGAACAGGCCCGCGCAACCAAGGAGGAGTACGAGCACAAACTCCGCAAACTCGAGGATGCCGCGCGCATTGCACAAAGCGAAACAGAGCAACTACGACTGGAACTCCAACGCAAACAGCAGACCTTCGAGGACCGCATCGCCAAACTCGATACGATTAACCAGGAGCACAAGGATCTCATTGAACAATTACGCGCGCAAGGCCGCGCACAAGACGGACGCATCGAACAACTCCAACGCGAAAAAGAACAGCAAAAACGCCTCGAAGCAGAAAAACAGGAGCGCATGCGCATTGCCGCCGATGAGTTGCAGCAGCGCATTGGCGAAGTCGAACAGGAAATTGCCACAACACAGGTCCGCCTCGAACAACAGAAAAAATTCTACGACGAGGAACGCGACCTGCGACGCAAGCGCGAGGCCGAGTTAATGCAGCAACGTAAATTGGTGCAGGATGCACAAGGCACAATTCGCAAAAAAGAACAGCTCATTGCGCAACAGAACAAGCTGCATGTAGATGAAGCCAACCGCTGGAAGCAAAAAGAGGGCGT
>SLBU01000173.1 GCA_007126175.1 Kiritimatiellia bacterium | reverse complement strand
CTTTCAGGAAAGATGGACTGGGGCTATAGCATCCCCTATGCCCTGACCGGACAATTGAACCAGCACCCGCGTATGGCCATTGCCTGCCGTGCCAGCCAAGCCCCGGATGACTATGTCGCCTTTTATGACCGATTGATGGATGAATATTCGTAACCCTCTATCCTGTTGCGCTGCGCGAGATTAGCCCATGCATCTAAAATCCATTGAAATGATCGGATTCAAAAGCTTCGCCGAGAAGACCAAACTGGCATTTGAACCCGGGATGACGGCGATTGTGGGCCCCAATGGCTGCGGCAAGAGCAACGTCTCCGATGCCATTCGCTGGGTACTGGGCGAGCAGAGTGCCAAGGCCCTGCGCGGCAGCAAGATGGAAGATTGCATTTTCAATGGTACCCAGAACCGCAAGCCCCTGGGAATGGCGGAAGTGAACATCACATTCACCAACTGCGAGAATGTGCTGAAGACAGCGTTTCATGAGGTCACGATCACGCGTCGAGTCTTTCGTTCGGGCGAAGGACAATACTTTATCAACAAAACCCCGTGCCGCCTGCGGGACATCCAGCGCCTGTTCATGGATACCGGTGTGGGCACATCTTCCTATTCCTTCATGGCACAAGGGCGCATTGACCAAATCCTCAGTGCCCGCCCCGAAGATCGACGTAGTATCTTCGAAGAAGCCAGCGGCATCACCAAATACAAGGCCGACAAGACGGAAGCCCTGCGGAAACTGGCCCATACCGAAGCGAATCTGCTGCGGCTGGCAGATGTAATCCGCGAGGTCAAACGCCAGATTGGCTCCCTGCAACGCCAGGCGGGCAAAGCGCGCCGCTATAAGGATCTCAAGGACGAAATGCGTATTCTGGATCTGTATGCCGCGCGGTGCCGTGTGCGCGCGTTCGACGGCCAGCGCAATGAACTCGAGAACCGAATCAAACAATGGACCGAGCATGCCACCAATCTGCATGGCATTATCGACCGCGCCGACGAACAACTGCACACCCGCCGGGAAGAGATTCTACAAGTCGAGCGCAATATTTCCGCTGCGATGGAAGCCATGGTACAGGCCCGGAGCCGCTTGGAACGCACACAGGACCAAATTCGCATGAATACGCAGCGGATTGAAGAATATCGCACCCTGGCGGAAAGAGATACACGGGAGATCGATGAACTCAACCGTCAACTCCACCAGCGCCAGGAAACACTGGGCCTTCTCCAATCCGAATTGCCCGCGCTCGAGCAACAGCGCAACGATACGCGGGACGAACTCGAGCGCACCACCGCACAATTTGATTCGCACCGACAGGAAATCGACTCTCTGCGCAAGCGCGTACAACAACTGCGAGAAGAGACCGTTTCGCTAGAGTCGCGCTCCTCGCGTGTTCACAATGAATTGATGCAGATCGACAATCAGGAGCGCACGACCATTGTCCAGCGCGAGCGCCTGACAGCCGAAAAACAGCAATTCACAATGGTTTGCGCCTCTTTTAAGCAACGCATTGCCGAACAGGAACAAGCACGCATTGAACGCGAGCAATCCGTGGATACCGCAGCGGTAGCATCCGCCCGGCTCGATGAGGCGCGCAAACAGATTGCCGGGCAGATTGCCGAGACGCAGCAACAACGCGCACAACTACAATCGAAGTTGGCTGGCTTCGAGGCCCGCCTCGAAATGCTGGGAGACGAAGAAGAAGTCAAACACGACTACCCCGGCGGTGCCCAACTGCTACTTGATCCCAGCAACCCACTCGAGGCTGCACCAAAAGCCATTCTAGGCCCTTTGACGAGCCATTTCAGTGTGCCCGAAGCTTACACAAGAGCGACCGAAACGGCCTTGCGCAGCATGCTGGACAGCATCGTGGTAGGTGATCGGGCGGAGGCTGCCAGTTTACTAGAGAAGATTCAGGTGGCGGGCAAGGGTTCGGCCAGGATCGTGCCTTGCGATGCCCCCACGCCACAATCGGCTCAGCCCATTCCTGCGGGAACACAAGCCCTGCTTTCGCTGATCGAACCTTCCAATGCCGCCATACACACGCTCATGCAGCAACTGATCGGCAACGTACTCCTTGTCGAGCGCCTGGACGACACCACCCGTGCCTTGCAGAAGGACTGGAGCCTCGTGACGCCCGACGGCCAGATGCTGCACCGCAATGGCCTGCTCGAATTCCATATGAGCGAGCCAGGCGCCAGTAACCCCCTGCGCCGCCGACAGGCGATGGATGCCGCCACACAAGCCATGACCGACCTCCAGCAGCAATTGGCAACCTGCGATGCCACGCTTCAGAAGTTGCGCGAGGATCAGCAAAAACAGGATCAAGCGCTGATCGAGGCACGCCGACTCTTAGATGCCGCACGCCGCGAATTTGCACAAATGGAAGGCGAAATGCAGGTGATGCACCGAGAGGCAAAGACCGCCGCTCAACGCCTCGAAACCGTCACTTGGGAACTGGAAGAGATACTCAAGACCGGCTCACGCTGGGAGGAGGACAAGAACCGCCTGACCCAATCGCAGAAAGAAATTCGCCAAGCGCGTGAGACGGTTGCGCAGGAAATGCAAACGGCCAATCAGCAGTTGCAACGCCTTGAAAGCCAGTACGGGGACTTGCAAGTGCAGTTGACCGAACGCCGGGTGGCCTTTTCCTCTGCCGAACAACGCGTCATCCAATCGCAGGCACAGCGCGAGAACACCTGTCAGCGCATCCAGGAAATCGAGGCTACGCTGGCAGGGCGCCAGGAAGGCATCCAGACCTACAGCACGAACCAGCGCGACCTGGAGAAGGCCATCGCGGAGGCAACGGCACAAATCGGCGAGATGGAAGCGAAGGTCAAAGCGCATGAGGAGGAAGCCGTGGCAGCGCGCGCTTCGCGCTCCGTACATGCCACCGCGCTCACGGAGGCGGAACAACAGCTTGCCGCACAGCGGACAGAACTCGAAACGCTCCAGACAGACAAGGGCACTGCGGAAGTCCAGGCTGCCGAAGTGCGTCTGCGGCGGCAAAACCTATGCGACCGCATCTATACCGATTATCGGCTCGCCCTCGAAGATATTCTGACGGCACAGGAACCGCAATGGCAGGACGGACAGGATCCCATGGATTTGGATACCATTGAAACCCATGTGGCCGAGCTGCGCACCAAGCTCGATGCGATGGGCCCCGTGAACCTGGTCGCTATCGAAGAGTATCAGGAACACGAGGAACGGTACACATTCCTCTCGCAACAGGAAACTGATCTCTTGAAAGCCAAACAGCAGTTGACGGAGATGATCGAGAAGATCAATGAAACGACATCGTCCATGTTCCAGGCCACCTTCGAAGAAGCCAACGCAAACTTTGAGCAGATGTTTACCAAATTGTTCAATGGGGGGTCAGCGAAACTCGTGCTGGTGAACGAGGAGGATGTTCTCGAATGTGGCATTGAAATCATTGCGCGCCCCCCTGGCAAGCGCCTCCAGAACATTTCGCTGCTTTCGGGGGGTGAGCGAACCCTGACGGCGGTGGCACTGCTCTTTGCCATCTACCAGATCAAACCGAGCCCATTCTGTCTGCTCGACGAACTCGATGCGCCGCTCGATGACACGAATATCGGGCGTTTCACCGAGGTACTCAAGCAGTTTCTGCATCAGTCCCAGTTTGTAGTGATCACCCACAACCGCCGTACCATATCGGTAAGCGATGTCATCTACGGCGTAACAATGCCCGAACAGGGCATTTCGCGCATCATGTCCATGAAGTTTCGTAACGAAAAAGGCGGCCTTGTGGCAGAAAACGAATCAGATACACCTCTACTGAAGGAGTAGCACCATATGTCTACACGCGTTTCTGACAACGACCTTCTCGCAACTGCGATTGCCGCGGCACAATGCGCGGGCACCCATGCCATGCAGAACCTGGACCGCCGCAAGCATGCCATGCAGACCTTCGCGCACGACATCAAGCTCGAGCTCGATGTTGAGTGCCAACAAAAGATTGAAGGTTTGATTCTGGGCCAATACCCCGATCACACTTGCCTGGGCGAAGAGGATGATGCCCTGGGCGGGAAAGTCCCCCATATACAGTCCGAGGCATTTGGCTATGAATGGATCATTGATCCGATTGATGGCACCGTAAACTTTTCCAACGGGCTCCCTATGTGGTGTTGCTCTGTAGCCGTACGCGAAACCCGCAGTGGCACCGTGCGGGCGGCCGCCGTATATGCGCCCATGCTCCAAGCCCTCTATAGTGCCACAAGCGAGGGACCCGCCTGCAAGAACCAGCAACCGATCCACGTTTCAACCTGTCCCGAACTGGCACAAGGCATAGTAATGACCGGTATGGACAAGAACCTCGAACCCGGAATCCCGCCCCTCACCTATTTTCGCCACATTGCCGCCACCACCCGCAAGGCCCGCATCAATGGATCCGCCGCACTCGACTTATGCTGGGTCGCCGAGGGCGCTGCCGATGGCTACTTCGAGGGGTGTATTTACCTCTGGGATATCGCCGCCGCAGGTCTCATCACCGAACGCGCCGGCGGCAAAACCGAAGTTCTCAAAAAGCGTAGCGAGCCCAACCAGCTCTCCTACATCGCGTCCAATGGTCTCGTCCACGAAGAACTGCGCACCCTACTCCAGAACGCCGAACACCAGG